>JBDLQR010000071.1:0-5500 GCA_039800485.1 Pseudomonadota bacterium | reverse complement strand
GGACAGTGCGCGTGAGGCGAACAGCGGCAGCAGGCCGATGAGGGTCAGCGTCGCAAGCAGGGAAGGACTGAAGATGTCGGCCACGGCCTCAATCGCGGCAAGCTCGGTTCCTGCATGCACGATGACGACCGTGGCTGGCAGCATGCCGAGCTGACTGACCCAGTAAAAAGTGCGGGCGGGCATGGCTGTCAGACCGCACAGCAGGTTGATCATGAAGAACGGGAAATGTGGCACCAGGCGCAGCGACAGGAGATGGAATGCGCCCTCCCGGGCGAGTCCTTCATTCAAACGGGCCAGTCGACTGCCATGACGGGCCATCACTGCCTCGCGCAGGAGGTAACGGGTACAGAGAAAGGCGAGTGTCGCCCCCAGTGATGAAGCGAAGGAAACAACAACAGTCCCGATCAGCGTGCCGAAGATCGCCCCGCCGGCGAGTGACAGCACCACGGCACCGGGCACAGAGAGGGCCGTGGCCACGACATACACCACGAAATAGCCTGCGAGCAGCGCCGCAGGGTGTGTTGCATACAGCCCGAGCAGCCCCTCGTGCTGGCTGCGCAGCCAGGCAAGGGAGAGGTACTGCTGGAGATCGAAGAGGAAAAAAAGGCCGAAGACCGCGGCCAGTGCCATCACCAGCCACGCTCGCGAGTACTTCATGGCCGGAAGATCACGGCGTGTTCAGAAGCGGAATACGCCGTAGCCGGGCGCTTCCAACGGTGCATTCAGTGAGGCACTGATCACGATCCCGAGGGCATTACGGGTGTCCACGGGGTCAAGAATGCCGTCATCCCAGAGATTCGATGTGGAGTAATACGCCGAGAGCTGCTCCTGATAGGCCTTGAGTGTCTCGTGGTACACCGCATCGATGATGCCCTGATCAGGCGGCTGTCCTGTGCGTTCCAGCTGGCGCATCTTCACTTCGGCCAGGGTGCGCGCGGCCTGCTCACCACCCATCACACCGATCTGGTGATTGGGCCACGCGAAGAGCAGGCGCGCGTCATAAGCCCGCCCGCACATGCCATAGTTGCCCGCGCCGAAGGACCCGTGGCACATCACGGTGAATTTGGGCACCACACTGCAGGACTGGGCCATGATCATCTTGGCCCCATCCTTGGTGATCCCCCGGGCTTCATACTCTCGCCCGACCATGTAGCCCGTGATGTTCTGCAGGAATACCAGTGGCGTCGAATTCTGGTTGCACAGCTCGATGAAGTGCGCACCCTTGAGCGCGCTGTCGTTGAACAGCACACCGTTGTTGGCGAGGATGCCGACCCGCCAGCCCCAGAGGTTCGCGTAACCACAGACGAGACTGGTGCCATAGGCCGGCTGGTATTCATGGAAGCGGCTGCCGTCCACCAGACGGGCGATGACCTCGCGCATGTCAAAACCGCGCTTGATGTCATCCGGAATGATCCCGTAGAGCTCATCCGCCGGATAACAGGGTTCCTCAATGGCGGAACGTCCCAGCGCCCAGCGCGGGGGGTGTTGCCACTGCGCGACGATCTCCCGTCCGATCGCGATAGCATGCGCCTCGCTGTCGGCGGGATAGTCACAGGTGCCACTGACCTGGGTATGCAGATCACATCCCCCTAGATCGTCCACACTCACGACTTCGCCGGTGGCAGCCTTCACCAGTGGCGGGCCCGCCAGGAAGACGGCGCCGGTACCGCGCACAATCACGGCGTAGTCGGACAAGGCTGGAATGTAGGCGCCCCCTGCCGTGCAGTGGCCGAAGACCAGCGCGAGCTGTTTCACCCCGAGCTTGGACAGGATGGCCTGGTTGCGGAACATCCGTCCGGCCATGTGCTTGTCCGGAAAGAGCTCGGATTGCAGGGGCAGGAAGCCGCCGGCACTGTCGCAGAGGTGGATGACGGGCAGCCGGTTTTCGATTGCGATATCCAGGCAGCGAACGATTTTCTTGACGGTGAGCGGATACCACGCCCCGCCCTTGATGCTGGAATCATCGGCGTGAATGATCACCTCGCGACCACTGACCATGCCGATGCCGGTAATGCAGCTCGCGCCTGGCGCCTCGCCGTCATAGGCCATGTTGCCCGCCAGCGAGGACAGCTCAAGAAAGGGCGTGCCGGGGTCCAGCAGGCGCTCCAGCCGTTCCCGGGGCAGCATCTTGCCTTGGCGGTGCAGGCGTTCCACGTCGCGCGGTGGCCGCAGGTGGCGCGCGGCTTCCTGCTTTTCACGAAACTCGGCTACGCGCCGCTGGCTGGCGAGGTAGTTTTCACGATACTCGCTGCTGTCCGTGTTGAGCCTCGAACGGATACGGCTCATGAGGCCTCCTCGGGATGCAGCGCAACCAGCAGGGCGCCTTTCTGGAATGTCTCGTTGAGCGTCACATGCACCGTGGCGACGACGCCGGCCCTGGGTGCGGCCAGCGTGATCTGCATCTTCATGGACTCGATCACGATGAGTCCATCACCGGCGGCGACCGGCGCGCCGGCCTCACAGCGCAGGGCCACGACCACGCCGGGCATCTCGGCACGCAGTTCGTGGCTGCCATTGCCGCCGCCTGCGCCTTCCAGCGGATCCTCCAGCCGCACGGAGAACGTGCGGCCCGCAAGCTTGAGGTGTACCCGTCCACCTTCCACCACTCGCCACAGGGGAAAGTCCTGTCCGTTCACGCGCAGGATGCATGCGCCTTCATCTGCGCCCGGCAGTTCCTCGACCGCGTAATCGATGCCATCCACCCGGCAACGCAAGACAGGTCGGCGCGCGAGAATATCGATGGGCACACGGGCGCCTTCAAGGTCCAGAAAGAAGGACATGTGCTTTCAGTTCCTCCAGGCGCCCATGGAGGCGTAGGGTTCAGGGATGTCGTGGACCATGCGCCGGAAGGCGTCATCCGTGAGGGCCGCGGCGAGCAGGGCCGCAGCCCTGGCCTCTGCCGCAAGGGAAACAGGTACGAGACTGGCAGCGTGGGTTTCGATGAAACCGGTATGGAGCTCGCCAGCCGCAAACGCCGGGTGGCGGAGCAGGCGTGCAAGGTAGTCGACATTGGTCTCCACCCCGAGCAGGACCAATGCGTCCAACGCCTCCAGGCTGCGGGCGATGGCTTCCTCGCGCGTCGCGCCATGGCAGACAAGCTTCGCCAGCATCGAATCAAAGGCGGCCGTCACGGCCTGACCCTCACGGATACCGCTTTCGAAGCGCGTGGCGGGCAGTCGTGGTTCGCGCAGCAGCGCAACAGTCCCCGTCGCTGGCCGGAAGTCCTCCTCCGGCCGTTCCGCGCAGATGCGGCACTCGATGGCATGACCCTCGATCCGGATCCCGGATTGCGCCCAGCCAAGACGCTCCCCATTGGCAATGCGAATCTGGGCTTCGACCAGATCGCGACCGGTCACGAACTCCGTCACCGGATGCTCCACCTGCAGGCGCGTGTTCATCTCCAGAAAATAGAAGCACCCATCGGGCGCGAGAATGAATTCAACCGTCCCCGCGTTGCGATAACCCGCCGCCCGGGCCAACGTCACGGCTGCGTTGCAGATCTGGTCGCGCAGCGCGCCGTCCAGGCGCGGCGCGGGGCTTTCTTCCAGCACCTTCTGGAAACGGCGCTGCACCGAGCATTCCCGTTCGTACAGATGAATCACCTCGCCATGCGAGTCGCCCAGGATCTGTACTTCGATATGCCGGGGCTGTTCGATGTAGCGCTCGGCGTAGACGCGCCCATCGGCAAAATAGCGCTGGGCCTCAGCGGCCGCAGTGAGTGCGCGTTCGGCAAGTTCGCCCGGTTCACGCACGATGCTCATGCCTTTACCGCCGCCACCTGCCGCCGCCTTGATCAGCAGCGGAAAGCCGACGTCTGCGGCTTCACGCAGAAAGGTCTCGAGGTCGCCAGTCTGCGTGCAGCTCGGCGCCACAGGTACGCCATGACGGGCCGCGAATTCGCGCGCCCGCAGCTTGTCGCCCATCAGGGCGATGATCTCCGCCTGCGGACCGATGAAGCACAGGCCCGCAGCCTCCACGGCGGCCGCAAAGCCCGCGTTCTCGGCGAGAAAGCCATAGCCAGGGTGGATTGCATCTGCGCCTGTCGCCCTGGCTGCGGCAATCAGTTGCGCCACATCGAGATAGGCAGCGGTCGGGATCTCTGCCTGCAATTCGATCGCATGATCCGCGGCCAGCACGTGCGGCGCTGCGCGATCGGCAAAATGGTAGACAGCCGTGGTTTGCAGGCCGAGCCTGCGGGCCGTGCGCTGGATTCTGCAGGCGATCTCGCCGCGATTCGCAATCAGGATATGAGTGATGGCCATGGCTCAGCGTCCGGTCCAGCGCGGCGGGCGGCGCGCATTGAATGCCGCCATGCCTTCGCGCGCGTCTTCGGTCTGGGCGATCACCGGCAGCATGACCTGCGTATATTCCAGCGCTTGCTCGAGATGCATGTCACCAATCGCCCGCAGTACCTGTTTGCCTACCCGGTGGCTGGTAGGTGAATTCGCGAGCAGGCGTTCGAGACACTCGTCCACACGCCGATCGAGATCCGCGCCAGGGACGACATGATTCAGCAGGTTGAGTCTGAGTGCTTCGTTGGCATCCACCATCTCTCCGGTCAGGCACAACTCGGTCAGACGGCGTCGGGGCACCAGGCGCATCAGATAGGGCAGTACCATCATGGGGAAAATGCCGAAGCGCGCCTCAGGCAGGCCAAAGCGGGCATGGTCCGCTGCGATGGCAATGTCGCAGGCACAGATGAGACCGAGGCCTCCCCCGACCGCCGTGCCATTCACGCGGGCCACCAGCGGCAGGCGGCATGCTTCCAGGCGCTGAAACATCTCGAGCGCGTAGTGACGGGGATCTGCCGGCGTGAACTCGAACGGGGCACCTTTGGCATCGGGAGAGAGATCGCCACCCGCACAGAACGCTTCGTCGCCGGCGCCGGTAATGACCACGGCGCGCAGGTGCCTGGCGCGCTCTGCATCCGCCAGAGCGGTGCTGAGGCCCGCGCAGACGGCCTCGTTGATCGCATTGCGGCGCCCCGGGCGATTGAGCGTGAGCCAAAGCACGGAGGCTTTCTCCTCGATCAGCACTTCATTCGCCACGCCATGCCCTCCACGATGTCGCGGGGACTCTAGTGGACGCCCTCCCGGGGGTCAACGCACCGCTCCCGCACACAGTGCGAGGGCATCATTCGTGTCCCCGGTCTCCTGCGCTAGAATCGGCGCCACGTGGACAGACGACATGGAGACAGCGCATGACAGATTTCAAGCCCAAACCCCGCAGCCAGGTGATGCGCTATCCCAAGCGTGCGGCCTATGACGCGGAAACGGTGCATGCCATTCTGGACGAGGGCCTCGTCTGTCATGTGAGCTTCGTCATGGACGGCCAGCCCTTCATCATCCCCACCATTCACGCGCGGATGGGCGATCAATTGCTGCTGCATGGATTGAAGGGGGGGCGGATGCTGGAACACATCAATGCCGGCAATCCCCTTGCCGTCGCCGTTACCCTGCTGGATGGTCTGGTGCTGGCACGCACCGTGTTCAACCACTCC
>JBDLQR010000070.1:0-8906 GCA_039800485.1 Pseudomonadota bacterium | reverse complement strand
CTTCGACCCGACTGCAGCGGCACCCATCGCGCCTGCGCCACCCCCGGGACAGGGTTACGCAGACGTGCCGCCCCCACCACCGCCCAAGCAGGGTGGCTTCATGGGCCTGGGTGATGGCGGCTTCTTCAAGGGCGGCGGGGTAGTCGGGGATGCTGCAACCGGTGCGGCACTGGGTGCGGCGGGTGGCGCCATCGCGGGTAACGCCGCTTCCGGTGCGGCCATCGGTGCGGTGGCGTCCACGCTGTTCGGAGCGGTGTCGCGCACCAACTCCAACAACCAGCAGTCGCAGCAACACCAACAATACCAACAGCAGCAGGCCTACCAGCAACAACAGATGCAGGCGCAGCAGAATCAGGCCTACGAGATGCGTGCCCGACAGACCGGGGATTACAACAACGCCTTCGCAGCCTGCATGCGCGCCAGAAAATACACGGTCAACTGAGGGTTCTTATCCCGGTCATGACCCCATCGCGGGCCATGCTCCGGGATGACGTCGGTCAACGCAGGAATGACTGAATCTGCTTGAAATGCGGATGGCGGGAGTCGCCCAGCCACTCGAAGACCACGGACTCTGCGCTGACTACATTCACGCCCTGACGATGCATACGGTCGAGCGCGTTCTGGTAATTCTCCAGACGCCGCGAGCAGATGGCATCCTCCACCACGAACACTTCGTGTCCGGCCGCGAGCAGGTCGAGCGCCGTCTGCAGGATGCAGATGTGCGCTTCCATTCCCACCAGCACGATCTGCCGACGGTCCTCCCGGGCATCAATCGCGGCACGGAACTCCGCATTGCCAAGGCAGCTGAAAGTGGTCTTGGCCACGGGATGCACGCCTTCGGGCAGCGACACCGCAACCAGCGGGTGTGTGGCACCCAGCCCCTCCGGATACTGCTCGGTCACGATGACCGGCACCCCCAGCATGTCAGCTGCGCGCGCGATCAAGGCGGCATTCTGCAACACGCGGTTGAGCACCTTGCCAGGCATGGCCTCGCCCAGCCGCTGCTGGACGTCGACCACCGCCAGCATGGAGATGGCGGCATTGCATTTGTACTTGGCGGTGAGCGCGGTCATGGAGTTCTCCGGCCGGAGCGCTGGCGGCCCCGGGCTGAATCAGGGGGATTCCTGCTGGCCGGCGAGCGCTGCAGGTGTGAGCCATTCATTGGTGGCCGCAATATCAGCCGGCCCAAGCGTGCCGGCGGCGCGCTTGAGGCGCAACCTGTTCAAGGTGTAGTCGTAGCGGGCCATGGCGTAGTCACGCCTGGCCTGGGACAAGCCCCGTTCCGCAGTGACCACATCGATGGTGGTGCGGGTGCCTACCTCAAAGCCGGCGCGTGTCGAATCCACCGCCGTCGCGGATGAGCGCACGGCCTGGGCGAGCGCCGTCACGGCGCTGATCTGCGAGAGGATGCCGAGGAAGGCTTCGCGGGTCTGGCGATAGGCCGCGCGCCGGGCCCGTTCCAGACGTTCGAGGGCGGCCGCATGTGCGTGGCTTGCCTCGCGGGTGCGCGAGAGCACGCTGCCGCCTGCGTAAAGCGGAATATTCACCCGCATGCCGATGTCCCCTCCGTCCACCTCCGTCTGTCCGAAGCGTCCACCCTGGGAGGTCAGGCCGCGACTGCCGGAGATATCGAGCGTGGGATAGTGACCTGCCTGCTGTGCCTTGATTTCTTCCATGGCGATTTCGGTGGCTGCCTGGGCCGCGGCAATTTCCAGATTCCTGCTGAGCGCGGACTCCGTCCATTGCTCGATATCGTCAGGAACCGGTCGGTCGAGGGACATGGACTTGCCGAGCGGCATCAGGTCGTCCAGATAGGTCCCGGTGACTTCGCGCAGTTCTTCCTGCGCATTGTCGAGTGCATTGAGGGCCGCGATCTCGCGGGCTGTTGACCTGTCAAAACCGGCCTGCGCCTCCTGCACATCGGTGATGGCGATGAGACCCACTTCGAAGCGCTGTTGTGCCTGTTCGAGCTGCCCGGCCAGTGCTTCCTTCTCCGCCTTTGCGAACGCGATGTCGTCCCGCGCGGCCAGCACTGCAAAATAACGCTCCGCCACGCGCAGGATGAGATCCTGATAGGCCGTGTCGAGCTCTGACTGTGCCTGCGCCACACGCTTGTGCGCCTGCCGCAGGCGCACATAGCGTTCCTGGTTGAAGACCGGCTGCGTCAGCGTCAGGCGGTAATCGTAGTTCTGGAATGCCACTTCTCCACCAAGGCCGATGTTGACGTCGGTGGTGATGGATTGGTCGGAGTGGCTGCCACCTGCAGTGAAAGCCAGCGTGGGAAACCACAGCGCCGCCTTCGCCTGCGGAATGCCCTCCGCCACTGCCAACGCATTGGCCTGGGCTTCCCGCCAGGCAGGATCGGCCCCCTCTGCGAGCG
This sequence comes from Pseudomonadota bacterium, assembly GCA_039800485.1. Lineage (GTDB taxonomy): Bacteria > Pseudomonadota > Gammaproteobacteria > CAIKBL01. Next base: position 6,526 of record JBDLQR010000070.1, on the reverse strand, counting down.
AGAGTGCATCCACCAGATTGCTTGCATGCGTCAAAGGCATACCGCATGCGCCAATGAGCCAGAGCAGGCCGCAGCGCAGGGCTACCCCCACCCGGCGGCTGCCGAGGGCTGGCTGTGGATTTGAACGAGGCTGCATCCGGGCGGGATCAGTACTGCGCCATGGTGGGATCGAGCTCCACCGCCCAACGGTGGATGCCACCCGCCAGATTCAGTACCCGCTGAAAGCCATTGCGGCGCAGATATTCGGCTGCATGGTGACTGCGCACCCCGTGGTGGCAGACCATGACGGTCAGGGCCTCCGGATCGAGCTCGTCCAGGTGATCCGGTACTGATTCCAGCGGGACAAGCGTGGAACCCAGAATCTGGCAGAGCGCGAATTCCCACGGTTCACGGACATCGATCACCACCACCGGCGCGCTGGCGAGCAGATCACGCAAGGCTGAGGGGGAGATGTCTTCCATCAACGGGCGCTGGTCGTGAGGGGCGGAAGTCCACGCATCATCCGTCTCTGCAGCGAATGAATACGACGGCCTGACCCAATCAGAACTGGAAGCGGGGAGGTGACTCCGCGCCCCTCAGCGGTTCAAGCTCGAGTTCGAACAGGGATTCCTCGATGAAGTTGTCGCCTTCGCGGGTGATGAGGCGCGCCTCCATCGCGGGCGCCGTCCCGATGACCATGAACAGACGCCCGCCGGGCGCAAGCTGCGCTTCGATGGCCGGCCTGCGGGCCGGGGAGGAGGCCGTGACTGCAATCAAATCGAAAGGCGCATCGGCCGCCCAGCCTTCCAGCGCATCACCGGCCATGCAGCGCACGTTCTCCACGCCGGCAGCACGCAGTTTGCGTGAGGCGTCCTCCACGAACTGCGGCTGGATATCGACCGAGACCACCTCGCCGCACAAACGCGCAAGAAGCGCCGACAGATAACCGCTGCCGGTGCCTATCTCGAGTGCGCGTTCATGTTGTGCGGGCGCGAGTGCCTGCAGCAGACGACCCTCCCATCTGGGCGCGAACATCAAGGCCCCGAACCCCAGCGGAATGCGAATGTCGGAATAGGCGAGTCGGCGGTAAGCGGCGGGCACGAAGTGTTCGCGCGGAACAGCCAGCATGGCGTCCAGCACCAACTGATCCAGAACCTCCCAGGGCCTGACCTGTTGTTCGACCATGTTGAACCGGGCCTGGCTGAGATCCATGAACTGACTCCTCACGCGAAATGCCTGTAACCGAATGCCCGGGCGGTCGCTGATGGCAGGGAATCCCCTGCGCCCAAAGGCTTTGAATGGGCTCGATTATATACGTTATAGTCAAGTCGAAGACAGCAGCTGGGGGTGCTCGGCGAGAAGCCTCCGGGGTTCATCGTTGCGAGCTGAGAGACACCCTTCGAACCTGACCCGGATCATGCCGGCGTAGGGAAGCGGACGATTGCGATGACCTGCGCCTGCCACGCGCTGCATCCTCCGGCTGGTCTGTGACGGTGACCCGTGTTGCGGGCAACTCCGAACAACCGATATGCCTGAGGTAGCGCCATGAACGCCGTTCCGGACAAGATTCTCCATCAATCAGCCGCGCTCGATGCGCGCGTCACCACTCCGTTCCCGGGCTCACGCAAGATTTACGTGCAGGGCAGCCGTCCTGACTTGCAGGTGCCCATGCGCGAGGTTAGCCAGCAACAGACGCGCGGCCGCCTCGGCATGGAGAGGAATCCCCCGCTTGCGATTTACGACACTTCCGGTCCTTACACGGATCCTGCGCGCGAGGTGGATGTGCGCCGCGGCCTGCCTGCGCTGCGAAGCCCCTGGATAGCGGAACGCGAAGACACCATCGCTCTCGCAAGTCCAAGCTCGCGCACGACGCTCAAGCACGCCAACGACCCCGCCACGGCCCACCTGCGCTTTGCTTTTCAGCGCCCGGTGCGACAGGCGGTCCCCGGCGCAAACGTCACCCAGATGCACTATGCGCGCAAGGGCATCATCACGCCCGAGATGGAATTCGTGGCCATCCGCGAAAACCAGCGCCTGGATGCGTTCATGGCGGCCCATCCCGCGCTGGCCAGGAGCCACGCAGGGCATTCCTTCGGCGCGCACATTCCGCCGTTCATCACCCCGGAATTCGTGCGTGATGAGGTGGCCGCCGGTCGCGCCATCATTCCCAACAACATCAATCACCCCGAATCCGAGCCCATGATCATCGGGCGCAACTTCCTGGTGAAGATCAACGCGAATATCGGCAACTCGGCCGTCAGCTCTTCCATCGAGGAGGAGATCGAGAAGATGGCCTGGTCCATCCGCTGGGGCGCGGACACGGTCATGGATCTGTCCACCGGCAAGTACATCCACGAAACCCGCGAGTGGATCATCCGCAACTCGCCCGTGCCCATCGGCACCGTGCCGATCTACCAGGCGCTCGAGAAAGTGGATGGCAAGGCCGAGGAACTCACCTGGGAACTCTTCCGCGATACGCTCATCGAGCAGGCGGAACAGGGTGTGGATTATTTCACCATCCATGCGGGTGTGCGCCTGCCCTTCATTCCGCTCACGGCTCGCCGGGTCACGGGCATCGTGTCCCGCGGGGGCTCGATACTTGCCAAGTGGTGTCTTGCGCACCATCGCGAAAATTTCCTCTATACCCACTTCGAGGAAATCTGCGAAATCATGCGCGCCTATGACGTCGCCTTCTCGCTCGGGGATGGCCTGCGGCCGGGCTCGATTGCGGATGCCAATGACGAGGCCCAGTTCGCTGAACTCGAGACACTCGGTGAGCTCACGAAGATTGCCTGGAAGCAGGACGTGCAGGTGATGATCGAGGGGCCCGGCCATGTGCCCATGCACCTCATCAAGGAAAACATGGACAAGCAGCTCAGCACTTGCGGTGAGGCACCGTTCTACACGCTGGGACCGCTGACCACGGACATCTCCCCGGGCTACGACCACATCTCGTCCGCCATCGGCGCTGCCATGATTGGCTGGTACGGCACGGCCATGCTCTGCTATGTCACACCGAAGGAACATCTGGGTCTGCCGGACAAGGACGATGTGCGCGAGGGCATCATTGCTTACAAGATCGCAGCGCATGCGGCGGACCTCGCCAAGGGTCATCCGGGCGCCCAGGTGCGTGACAACGCGCTGTCCAAGGCGCGCTTCGAGTTCCGCTGGGAAGACCAGTTCAATCTGGGGCTCGACCCGGAGCGTGCGCAGGAATTCCACGATGAAACCTTGCCCAAGGAGGGCCACAAGGTGGCCCACTTCTGCTCCATGTGCGGGCCGCACTTCTGCTCCATGAAGATTACGCAGGACGTGCGTGAATATGCCGAGTCGCGCCAGATAGGTGACGAGGGTGCCGCGCTGGAGGCGGGAATGGCAGAGAAGGCCCGGGAGTTCGTGGCGCAAGGCGCCGAAATCTATCAGGAACAGTGATGCGTCTGGCAACCAACCGAGGAGATTCGACCATGACATTCTTGCGTCGTGCGCTGTGCTCGCTCGCGCTGATGGGGCTGTTCGGCATGGCACAGGCCGACATCGCGCCGCTGCTCGACCAGGCCATCAGCGCAGAGCATCGCTCTGCCGCCAACAAGGCACGGGACAAGTATCGGCACCCCAAGGAGACCTTGATGTTCTTCGGCCTCGAGCCGCAGATGCAGGTCATCGAGCTGCTGCCCGGTGGCGAGGCCTGGTATACCGAGATTCTGGCTCCGGTGCTGCGCGAGAAAGGTCGGCTCGTCACCGTGATGCTGCCACCCGACGCGCCACCGCCCTACGCTCGCAAGCAGTTCGAGCTATTCAACGCCAAGCTCGATGCGGCGCCCGCGCTGTACGATCGCGTGGAACGGCGCACCATGCCGCGCAATCCACTGGTGCTGGGACCGGCGGGCTCTGCCGACATGGTGCTCACTTTCCGCAATACCCACGGCTGGATTCGGGGCGGTCAGTTTGACGACGTCTACAAGGCCATTTTCGATGTGCTCAAGCCAGGTGGAATCCTCGGCATCGAACAACACCGTGGTCAGGATGACTGGGATCCGGATGCCAAGGCCAAGACCGGGTACGTGCCCGAGAAGTTCATGATCGAGCAGCTGGAGCTGATCGGTTTCAAGCTGGACGGCAAGTCTGAAATCAACGCCAATCCTGCCGACACCAAGGACTATGCGGATGGCGTCTGGACGCTCCCGCCGAGCTATGCGCGTGGAGACAAGGATCGGGCAAAATATGAGGCGATTGGAGAGTCTGATCGCATGACACTCAAGTTCAGGAAGCCCTGAGCGTGGGCGCCTCTTCGCCCGTCGACGGATCTTCCAGCGCCCTCAACAGCCGCGCCGCCTCTGCGATGAAGGGGGCGGCGCCGGCGCCATCGCGGGTGAGGTGTGTGCCCAACCAGTGCCGCCAGGCACGGGCGCCCGGACGACCCTGACGCAAGCCTGCCCAGTGTTTGGTGATGTGCCTCAGGGGCACGCCCTCGGCGACTCGCCGTGCCACATAGTCACCAAGGCTTTCGATGAGCCCCGCCTCCGAGAAAGGCTTCGGCGCAGCAGCGAACAGCACTTCATCCACACGGGCCAGCAGATCGAGATCAGCATAGGCCGCTCGCCCCAGCATCACGCCTTCGACTTCCGCAAGATGACGGCTGCATTCGGTCAGCGACTGGATGCCACCGTTGATGACGACCGGCAGTGCCGGAAATGCCTGCTTGATGGCATAGACGCGCTCGTATTGAAGCGGGGGAATCTCGCGATTCGCGCGCGGTGAAAAATTCAGCAGGGCCTTGCGGGCGTGCAGGATCAGCACAGCACATCCGGCGGCTGCCACCTGAGACACGAGGCTTTCCAGATGCAGCTGATTATCCAAGGCGTCCACGCCCAGCCGCGTCTTCACGGTCACCGGTAGCTGCACGGCATCGCTCATGGCGGCTACACACTCGGCCACCAGGCCGGGCTCGGCAATGAGACAGGCGCCGAACCTGCCGGCTTGTACACGGTCGCTGGGGCAACCCACATTCAAGTTGATTTCGGCATAGCCAAAGTCCTCGCCCATGCGTGCCGCGAGTGCCAGTTCACGTGGGTCACTGCCGCCCAGCTGCAAGGCTACGGGGTGCTCAAAAGTGTCCCAGGCCAGAAGGTGACGCGCGTCTCCCCGCACCAGCGCGCTGGCAACCACCATTTCGGTGTAAAGCCGGGCGTGAACGCTCAGGCGACGCGCGAGGTAGCGGTAGTGGCGATCGGTGTACTGCATCATGGGCGCGACGCAGAAACGCCAATCTCCGGGCTTGATTCCGATTGCCTTGGACACGCGATTGACTGGCTTGAGAGTGGAGCAGGGCGGATTATCGCCCGAGTCGCGCGCACTTGCGCGCAAAAAGGCTCAAGGCGCCACCGGGGCGCCTTGCTGGAGGGAGGGCGCGCTGAAAACGGCCCGACTGCCGGTTGAATTCAGCCGCGGGAGAGGCGGGCCCGGCGTCTCATCAAACCGACCACGGCCAGCCCGAGAAGCGACAGGGTGGTGGGCTCGGGCACTGAATAATTGGTATCAAAGTTTCCGCATGAACCGTCCTTCAGGAGCTGGCAACCGTCTGCCACCAGACCAAACGAACCGGCGAAGGGGAGGAACTCAGCGCCAGCAAAGTAGGCGCTGCCGTAGTCCCCGCTCCTGGCCACAAAGCCGAGGCTTTCGTCACTGATGAAGAACTTGAACATGTTCTGCAGTGTGCCCGCCAGAAAGTCGTTGAGATCAAGGCTGAAGGCCGTGACCTCTGTGCCACCACTGTAAGACGCCTCAAAGGCCGTGAGTTCGTTGTAGAGCGGGTCCAGCGAAGCCTCGATTACACCACTCAAACCGCCGGTGTCTTCGCCGGTGAAGCTCCCGCTCAAGGTGCCACCCCCCAGAAAGCCAGTGGCGCTGAAACTGCGAGTGATCGGCACAGCGTGACTGAGGCTGCTCATCAGGCACAGGCCGACAAGTACCAGCGCGCGTGTTGTCATTTTCATCTAGCTCTCCTTGCCGGACCGCGGCTTGCACAGCCGCGGGCCTGCATACGACATGTTCTTCGGGCTACGGCCCATCTCTGATCCAACCCCGGCGGCACCCGCGTATCGGGGATCCTGTGGACCGAGTCCTGAGGAGGTAACAGCAAAAATCCTGCCATGTCAGTCATTCCGAATGTTTTCCCGGTCGTGGTGCGAAGCTCTCTCTGCACGCAGTGGCCTGCGCCGCAAAGAACTGTAAGAAACTCGAGAAAAACCCGAATCAAGATCACAGTTTTTGTGGCACTTGTGTCCACGCGATTGACACTGCGCCAAGCATGGCGCGACGCATGTTTTTCGAGCGCGCAACATCACCGTTCGAATGCTAGCGGCAGTGGACGGGAAATCCGTGCGCACGAACGTCAAGCATTGCAAAACGCTTGCCGCAGTGTGATCGGCGCCGCAAAACCACGATCTTCTGTGCAGTGATGGGCATTGGTTGCCGCGGCTTCAGGGCAGCGCGTCCGGCATCTCGTCCTGTGACTGCAGACGCCGCAACAGGGCTTTGGCATCCGCCA
>JBDLQR010000069.1:0-9580 GCA_039800485.1 Pseudomonadota bacterium | reverse complement strand
GTGCGATCGTGCGCGCACTGCTGCCCGCAGAATCTGGCAGCTTCGATGCAGAAATCCATGCCCTGCATCTTGCGGTTGCAACGGGTGAAGCGCCTCCGGGCAAGGATTATCTCGACCTTGCACGCGCGCTCACGCAGCGGATAAAGGACCTGATTCCAGCGCTGGAGCGGCAACACTATGGCCCGGAGGTGATGCGGCGCATCCTGGTGGCTCTGGTGGAGGAATCACGCCAATCGAGCTTCGCGGACTACGCAGGGGCGGAGCAGGCCTATATGGCGATTACCAGTCTGGTGAACGATCTGGTGCCTCGCGGTGTTGCCGTGGACAAGGCCGCGCTGCGCAGCGCCATGGACCGCCTGCTCGATGCGCTGGCCGATGACGAGCGCTACCAGCCGGCAGTCTTTCAGGCAGCACTGGAAGAATTGCGCGGTCGGCTGCACGCTGCGGCGCCATGAGCAGAAAAGAGGGGAGCGGGTCATGAGCATGATGTTCGAGCACGTACCGGCCGACTACGACATCGTGATCGTCGGCTCGGGGCCTGCCGGGCTTGCAGCCGCATCACGAGCCGCCGAGCGCGGCAGCCGGCATGTGCTGCTGGAGGCGGAAAGCCATGCCGCAGACACCATCTACCAGTACCAGAAAGGCAAGCATGTGATGGCCGAGCCGGGGTACTTGCCCCTGCGCAGTGGCTTGGCCTTTGCCGAGGGGCGTCGGGAGGAGATTCTGTCAGCCTGGGACCAGGCGATTGCGGCCCAGGGCATCAACATCGCCTACGGGCACAAGGTCTGCGCCATCACACGTGCCTCACCTGAAGCCGCATTCGAGGTGAAATGCGACAACGGCACGCAGTTCAGCGCGCGCACTATCGTGCTTGGCATCGGTCTGCAGGGTAACCCGCGCAAGCTGGGAGTCCCCGGTGAGAACGACCCCAGGGTGCAGTACACCCTGGCCGATCCGGATGCCTTCAAGGGCGAGACGATCGTGGTGGTCGGGTCGGGTGATGCGGGCATCGAGAATGCCTGCGCACTGGCTGCCCACAACGAAGTCCACCTCATGAACCGCTCCGAGGAGTTCACGCGCTGCAAGGATGGCAACCGCAAGCTCGTGCTAGCAGCAGAAAAGGCCGGGCGCATCCGGATCTGGCATTCCTCATCGCCGGAGAAGCTGGAAGCCACCTCCGATGGACGACTGGGTTACGTGTGCAATACGCGCGACGGGCAGGAAAGCATCGCCTGTGACCGGGTGATTGCGCGCCTTGGGGCCATTCCACCCCGCAAGCTGGTGGAGAGCTTCGGGGTTGTCTTCCCCAACGCAAACCCGGACGCCATTCCCGATCTCACCGAAACCTACGAATCCAATGTCCCGGGTTTGTTCATCGTTGGTGCGCTGGGCGGCTGCCCGCTCATCAAGCAGGCGATGAACCAGGGCTACGAAGTGGTGGAAACCATCAACGGCACTCCGGTGGAGCCTGCGGATGAGCCGCTGATTCGCGAGCGGCTGTCCGCATGGTTGGATCTTGCGGAGCCGTTCCCAGCAGAAGACGCCTTGCCTCCGGGGCCATGCAAGGTGGCAGATGTCATCGAGCGAATACGCCGCCTGTCGCCGTTTCTGGCCGACATCACACCATTGCAGATGCGGGAGCTGCTGCTGGAATCAAGTCTGCGCGTATACGAACGTGAAGGCACGGTGTTCGCGGAAGGGGACTACACCAACACCTTTTTCTGCGTTCTGCGCGGCAATGCGCGTGTCCTCTCTTCTACGCTCAAGCCAGGCGCCTTCTTCGGCGAGATGGGGCTGATTTCCGGACGTCGCCGCACTGCCACGGTCACGGCGCTGCCGGGTTGCGTGCTGATGGAAACCCCGCGCCGGACCATCCTCAAGCTCATTGCCTCCTCTGCAGGCGTATCCAGACGCATCGATCAGGCATTCCTCGGTAACGCGGTCCGGCATTACCTGGGCAAGGCGATGACCTCGGAAGCCTTGCAAAACCTCATCGGTGACGGCGCTCCCGTGCGTCGCTTCCAGGCGGGCCAGACCTTGTTCAAGGAAGGGGATGACGCCGATGGCCTCTATCTGATCCGGCGTGGCTCTGTCGCCGTGACGCGCGGCAGCGGTGCGGAAGCCCAGGTCATGAGTCACATGGGCGCCGGTGAGTATTTCGGCGAGATGGCGCTGCTGACAGATTCCCCGCGCACGGCCACCGTCACCGCCACCGTACTGACTGAAGTCCTGGTGCTTGAAGCTGGACGACTGAAGGCAGAGGTTGCGCGCAACGACCTCTTGCGCAGATCCCTGCAGGAACTGTTACTGGACCGTCTGCACGCCGATGCCATGCGTGAGGAACTGGTGGATGACGAGCACTCCGCCATCGCGCAGTTCATGATGCGCCACGGCGCGGGCGAAGCTTCCAACATGCTTGTCATCGACGAGACGCTCTGCATCCAGTGCAACAACTGCGAAATTGCCTGTGCAGAATCTCATCAAGGCGTTTCACGCTTGCGGCGCGAGGCAGGCCCCACCTTTGCGCATCTGCACGTCGCGGAAGCATGCCGGCACTGCGAGCAGCCCTATTGCATGAAAGACTGCCCTCCGGACGCAATCAGCCGCAGCGCCAGCGGGGAGGTCTTTATCTCTGATGCCTGCATTGGTTGCGGCAACTGCGAGAGCAACTGTCCCTACGGGGCGGTGACCATGACACCCCGCAAACCCTCCAGATGGGGCGGCGGGTGGTTGTGGTTGCTGTTTGGACTGGGCGCTGCGCCCGGCAGTCGGGCTCCGGCGTATGACTCCGAGGCGCGCAAGGTGGCCAGCAAGTGTGATCTCTGTCGAGACCTCAAGGGCGGGCCGCGCTGTGTGAGCTCCTGCCCGACCGGCGCCGCGCAGCGCGTGTCCGCGAAGACCTTGTTCGAGAGTCTCGGCAAGGCCTGAAGAGACCGGCACTGTCCGGGGCACTCGCTGCGCCCGAGTGGAGGCCGCGGCCGGTCGCAGTGTTCAATAGCGGTTGATGTCTGGCGTCTTGTCGAGATGACGTCTGATCAGTCGGCGCAACGGCAGGATGAGACTCACGCCGAGTGCCGCAAATATCACGGCTTGCCACAGGCCATCGTGCGGTAACAGGGACAGGCGGGCAGCACCCGCAACGAGGAATGCAGCGGCGGAGAAGGACAGGAAGAAGCCTCCGGCTGCCATCACTTCCGCAATGAGCAACAGTACGCCAAGCACGGCCCAAGCCAAGGCATGATTGTTGGCCAGCAGTTCCTGCAGCTCGTTCATTTCTGCTTGAGTGTTTCCATCAGCACGGTGAGGCTGCCCAGGGTGCGGGTGACGTCGCTGGGAATGACGATGAGCTTGGAATTCGGGCTTTGGGCCAGCTCGCTGATCCCGTGAATCTGCTGCTTGAGGATTTCAAAATCCACGGCCGCCTGTCCATTCTCCTGGATGGCCTTGCCCACGGTAGTGGTGGCGAAGGCGTCAGCTTCGGCGAGCACCCGGCGTGCTTCGGCCTGTTTCTGCGCGGTGTACAGCTCCCCGTCGGCCTTCAACTGCTGGGCCTGGCGATCACCTTCCGCCTTGGTCACGGCCGCGCGACGCTCCCGCTCCGCATTCAGCTGCTGCTGCATGGCTGCACGGGTCGCCGGATCCACCTGCACGTCCAGAATCTCGGTGCGGGTGATTTCTATGCCCCATACCCCACAGGCCTCGGTCAGGGAATCCTTGATGCGATCGTTGATGTATTCACGCTTGGCCTGCACATCGTCAAATTCCATCTGGCCGCCCGTGGAGCGCACGATGCTGGTGACGGTAGTCATTACCGCCGCATTGATGTCCGTGATGCGATAAACGGACTTGGCAGCATCCGTGACGCGGAAGAAGACGGCCGTGGTGAGCTGAATCTCCACGTTGTCCTTGGTGATGACGCTGATCTGCTGTGGTTCCAGCTGTCGCTCGAGGATACTCACCCGCGCTGCCACGCGATTCAGGATGGGAACCACAAAGTTGAGGCCCGCTCCCAGGGTTTTGACATACTTTCCGAACTGCTCGATCACGTATACCTGCGACTGCGGCACGATCTTGATCCCCATGAGGGCGATCAGCAGCAGTAAAGTGACGATGCTCAGCAACAGGTAACTCATCCGTAATCTCCTTGATGAGAGTGATCAGGTCCTTGCTCTACCCCCTGCGCAAGTTCATTCGCTTGGGCAGGGGGAGGAGAGTCACGTCGGCATCAACGCCAGGCGGCGGAGTGCGCGAGCCTCAGCCCGCCAGTGTTTGCTGGATGGTGAGCTTGCCAAGCTGGGACATGTGCACCTCGTCCGGACCATCCGCCAGGCGGATGCTGCGCGCGTAGGAGAAAATCTCCGGCAGCGGCGTGTCCTGGCACACCCCCATACCGCCATGGGACTGCATGGCCCGGTCGGCGACGGTCTGGCACATCAAGGGCACCGTCACCTTGATCATCGCGATGGCATCCTTGGCCTCCTTGTTGCCTTCCCTGTCCAGACGGTCGGCCGCCCACAGCGTCAAGAGACGCGCCTGCTGGATCTCGCAGCGGGATTTGGCGATGTCCTGGCGGATGCTGGATTGATCCGAGAGCTTCTTGCCGAAGGCCACCCGGTTTTCCACGCGGTGACACATGATGTCCAGCGCGCGCTGCGCAGCGCCGATGAGGCGCATGCAGTGATGGATACGGCCCGGCCCGAGGCGACCCTGGGCGATTTCAAAACCACGCCCTTCGCCCAGAATCAGGTTTTCCACCGGCACCCGCACATTGGTCAGCCGCACCTCACCATGGCCGTGCGGTGAATGCAGATCATTCATCACGCGCAGCGGACGCACGATTTCGAAGCCCGGTGTGCCTGCGGGCACCAACACCATGGATTGCTGGATGTGCCGCGAAGCGTTGGGGTCCGTCTTGCCCATGAGGATGTAAATCTTGTTACGCGGATCAAAGACGCAGGAACTCCACCACTTGCGCCCATTGATGACGTACTCGTTACCGTCGCGCGTGATCGAGGTTTCCACGTTGGTCGCATCGGAGGAAGCGACCTGCGGCTCGGTCATCAGATAGGACGAGCGGATTTCGCCGTTCAGGAGAGGTTCCAGCCAGCGTTTCTTCTGTTCCGGGGTCCCGTAACGCGCGAGCACCTCCATGTTGCCGGTATCGGGCGCGCTGCAGTTGAAGATCTCGGAGGCCCAGTGCACGCGGCCCATTTCTTCTGACAGAGGCGCGTATTCGAGGTTGGTCAGGCCCGGGCTGTACTCGTGGTATTCGTGCGGCAGGAAGAGATTCCACAGGCCCATGGCCTTGGCTTTCTGCTTCAGAACTTCGACCTGCGGCGGGGGCACCCAAAGATTTTTCGGGTCGTGGGTGAAATTGAAGATGTCGTCCTCGATTGGATAGACATGCTCCTTCATGAAGGCGCGGACCTGATCACGAAGCTGGCGACTCTTTTCACTGATGCTGAAATCCATGGCGCTCCCCTGGCGAGTTGTGACTGCTATATGTCGGTCCCCGAAGTCTAGCAGGGGCGCGGCCATTCTGGCGTTTCTGGCATACTCATGATGCCAATCCGGGTGACAGCCAGTGCCGTTGTCGGACCACGGGGCACAGAAAGCAGACAGGGAAGCATCCATGACAGGTTCGGGGGACAGCACTGAGAGCCGGGTCAAGGCAGTACTCGCCGGCGAAACGGATCTCGAGCGATGGGCCAATCCCGAGAATCTGGAAGCCAGTTGGGAGCCGCGCTCCCGCTTTGTGGCCCAGCTGATCGGACGCAATTCCACTGTCCTCGATCTGGGCTGCGGCCGCATGCTCATCGAAAAACACCTGCGTCCGGGCTGTACTTATCTGCCGGCCGATGTCGCGCGTCGGGACGACCGTACGCTGCACTGCGACATCAATCGCGGCGAGTTGCCCGGCCAGATTGACGACGTGGATATCGTGCTAATGCTCGGTGTCATCGAGTACGTGTTCGACTTGCCCGCACTCTTTGCCCGTCTTGCGCGCGGGCGCGGCAGAGTGATGGTGACGTACTGCGACCCCGAAACGAGCCGTCTGTCGAGCTTTGAACAGCGTGCTGCGCTGGGTTGGGTGAACGCGCTCTCCCGCAACGATCTCAAGGCGCTGTTCGCCGCAGCCGGACTGCGGCTCCTTGCAGAAGACCAGGTGGATGGTCTGCAGTGGATCTATACCCTGGCCACGCCCGCGTATGCGGTGCGTCCGCAGCGGGTGGCCGTGCTGAGCTACGCCAATGCGGGCAATTTCGGCGACCGTCTCGGCATGCACCTGTTGTCATCCATCATGCCCGCGCACGCCTCGGTCGAGTTTCTCAATTTCCGGCCCTGGCAGGTGCCCGAAGAGGCCCCGGACCTGCTCGTGCTCGGTATCGGCAACTCGATGTTCGGGCCGTTGCTGGACGATTCCCTCTTCAAGCTCATCGAACGCTCCGGCAAGACACTCGGCATTTTCGGTACACAGTACCGACAGGAGTATCCGGCCACGCGCATGAAGCAACTCGTCTCTGCCCTGGATGTCTGGTTTGCGCGGCATGAGACGGATCTCGATCTGTATGCCACGCCAGACACCCGCTGCGAGCACCTGGGTGACTGGCTCATCGATGCCTTCATGATGACCACGCCCGTGAAGGATGATGCGATTCTCAAGATCGGTGATGAAGTGAAGAAGAATCTGCCACTGGACCGGATCATCACGCAGATTCAGCAATACCGACGGGTCTTTTCCACCCGCATGCACCCGCTGCTCTGCGCCCTCACCAGTGCCGAGCAGGTGGCCTATGTGGAACAGCGGGAATCGGGAACCGGCCAGGTGTCCGGGAAATTCGAGTCCATGCTGCTGGATATCTTTGGCCGCACCTATCCCGAGAATCGCTTGTGGACAGTGGATCGAACCGCCGTCATGCATTACCGCGACCAGGTCCGTCGCAAAATGTCGGTCCTGGAAAACACCCTGAGCGAATTGCTGGTCTGACAGTCCGGTCCCGGCGGGGAAACGGGCAGAGTCAGGTTGTCGTGAGTCGGCGCCTTCGCCCGGGATTTTCCCTGCAAATCGGTCGCAGAGGCGGTGCGCCACGCCCGGCACCCGGCTTCCGGGGGGTGCCGCCCGCGGCCTTTTCTGCCTATAGTCAGTGCTTTCCCAGGCCTTGAGTGAGTCGACCATGAGCAGCGCACATTCCCCTTCCCGTCATCAGGATCTCGCCCAGTTGAAAGCCCGGTTGGTGGCTTTCATGGACAAGCACATCTATCCCAATGAGAAGCGCTATCAGGAGCAGCTCCATGGCATGGCCAACCGCTTTGCCACGGTGCCGCTGATGGAAGAGCTCAAGGCCAAGGCCAAGGAGGAGGGGCTGTGGAATCTCTTCATGCCTTACGACCACGGCGGGCTGAAGAACGAGGACTACGCGCCACTCGCCGAGATCACGGGCCGCATACTCTGGAGCCCCGAAGTCTTCAACTGCAATGCGCCGGATACGGGCAACATGGAAGTCTTCATGAAGTACGGTACGGAGGCGCAGAAGCAGCAATGGCTGGAGCCTCTCCTGAATGGCGAAATCCGCTCGTCCTATGCAATGACAGAACCGGATGTGGCGTCGTCAGATGCCACCAACGTCCAGACGTCCATCCGGCGTGATGGCGATCACTACGTGATCAACGGCAAGAAGTGGTTCATCACCAATGCCATGTACGAGCGCACGAAGATCCTCATCGTGATGGGCAAGTCGGATCCGGACAACCCCAACCGCCATCTTCAGCAGAGCCAGATTCTGGTGCCCAAAGACACCCCGGGCGTGAAGCTGGTCCGTCCGCTCACCACGTTTGGCTACGATGACGCGCCCCAGGGGCACGCCGAGGTGCATTTCGAGAATGTGCGCGTGCCCAAGGAGAACATCCTGCTGGGCGAGGGTCGTGGCTTCGAAATTGCCCAAGGACGTCTCGGCCCGGGACGTATCCACCACTGCATGCGTCTCATCGGTGCGGCCCAGCGGGCTCTGGAGTTTGCCTGCAAGCGGGCTGTCTCGCGCAGCACCTTCGGTCGCAAGCTGGCGGAACATCAATCGGTCCGCGAGGAAATCGCCCGCAGCTTCTGTGATATCGAACAGGCGCGTCTGCTGACTCTGGCGACAGCACGCCGCATGGATGAAGTCGGGCCCAAGGACGCACGCGACATGATCGCCGCCGCCAAGATCACTGTGCCGCTGATGGCCCAGAACGTGATTGACCGCTGCATGCAGATTCATGGCGCCGGCGGGTTCACCGAGGATTACTTCATGGCGGAAGCGTTCAGCTATGCACGCTGGTGTCGCCAGGCCGATGGTCCGGATCAGGTGCACATGATGGCGCTGGGCAAGGATCTGATTGCCCGTCACGCCTCCTGAGTCACATGGCAGGGCGGGTGCGGCGCCGTCTGATGGCGGAGCATGCAGCCGCCCTGCCGAACCGTCCGCCGGTGCACTGTCCGCTGTGCGGGCGCCCGGTGCCTGAGGCGCAAAGAGATGCGCACCACCTGGTGCCCCGCTCGCACGGCGGCAAACAGACCGAGATCTTGCACCGCATCTGTCATCAGCAGATTCACGCCCTGCTGACAGAAGCGGAGCTCGCGAAGCACTACAACAGCATCGAAGCGCTGTTGGCCCACCCCGCGATTGCCGCTTTCGTGGCGTGGGTTCGCACCAAGCCGGACGGTTTCTTTGGCCGCACGCGCAAGAGTCAGCGTCTGCGCAGCTAAACCTCGGGCTCAGCCAGCCCCGGCCGGGCTCCACCCCAGCGATTGAAGTGTGTCTTGTAACGCGCCGGCGTGCGGGCCACCGGCCCGAATTTGCCAGTGGGATAACCGATGGGAATCACCGAGACCACGCCCCAGCTTTCCGGAATTCCGAAGTACGCATGCAGATCCGGCTCGAACATCTGATGCATGGTGGTCAGGCTGGCCCCGAGACCGAGCGCCCGACAGGCCAGCAGGATGTTCTGCACACAGGGATAAATCGATCCATAGGAGGGCGGCGCCAGACCCTTGCGCGCCTCTGCGGGCACGGAGAACGGCCAGTCGCGCTGGCCCAGGCAGAACAGCAGCACAGGCACTTCATGCATGTGTTCGGACAGGTGCAGGGCCGATCGCGTCGTGCGTCCCATGGGCGAGGCCCAGTCCATGGTTGCCATCGCGTCTGCGAAGCGATTCTTCAGCCAGTAATCGTACTTTTCGGCAAAAAAGCGCTTGGACTGCGGGTCGGTCACGACCAGGAACGACCAGCGCTGCAGATTCTGTCCACTGGGCGCACACACGCCCGCTTCGAGTACCTTGTTGATCAGTTCATCCGGCACCGGATCCGGCTTCAGACGCCGCATGGCCCGCATGGTGTGCATCACCTCGAACAGGTCGAGGCCTGGTTCATCCTGCATGCCGTGCTCCGCTCAATGGATTGAAGAAGGCAAGGGGCCGGTGATGGCTTCGGGTGCCACGCCGTGCTCGGCCAGAAACGCCCGGCTGAAACTGGCAGCGCTGCCGAAACCGAAGAGTTGCGCAACTTCCTGGAGGGATGCGCCCGCCCCCCTGGATTCCAGCGTA
>JBDLQR010000068.1:0-2788 GCA_039800485.1 Pseudomonadota bacterium | reverse complement strand
CCGCGCAGCGCAGACGCACTGCCCATGACCAGAATCCTGCCCTTGCCTCTGGCCTTCATGCCGGGTACAGCCGCTCTGGCAAGCCTTGGCAGGGGATGAACCAGCGCATCGAAGAGTTGTTGCCATTCTTCATCGCCCACCTGTTCCACCGGCGTTGCCGGGGCAGCAATGGCCAGATTGGCCACCAGCACATCAAGCGTTCCAGCGCGCGCCATGAGCGCATCCACCTCGGCCTGATCGCGCAGCGCACCGTGATCGGCGATGACTTCGGCACCGCGCGCTGCCAGAACCTTGCACAGCGTCGGCCCCATGAATTCACCGGCCTGTGTCACCAGAATGCGTTTGCCGTCCAGCATGCGAGTCTCCTGCAGGGTTGTGATGCACCCGATGGTACGGCAAGCCCGTCATGAATTCGTCCCGGACGCGTCAAGAGTTACACGGGTGTGCCGCTACCTACGGCATGGATACGGATAATCAGGGGCCTGGCTCCCCGGAACTCTGCGTCGTGGTCATCGCCACCAAGGCTGATCCGAGGCTGGTTGCTGCGATTCGTTCGCTACAGGCGCAGGATGTTCCGCTCGAGATTGTTGTGGTCAATTCGGGTGGCGGCGCCCCTGCGGAACTCCTTGCCCGCCACGGAATCGAGGTTCCGTTGGTGGATCTGTCCGAGCGCGTGTATGTGGGAGCCGCCCGCAATCTGGGTATCCGTGCGACCTGTGCTCCCTATGTCGCATTTCTCGCAGCAGACTGCCGGGCACGTGCGGGCTGGGCGCGACGCCGCCTCGAACTTCACCGGGCCGGCCAGATGGCTGTTGCGAGTGCCATGGTGAACAGCGCCCCGCGCAGCCTGATAAGCACGGCCTATCACCTCGTGTTGTTCATGCGCCGCCTGCCGGGCTTGCCAGAGCAGCACGCCATCCGGTTCGGGGTCTCCTTTCGGCGCGAAATCTTCGACTGCTGCGGCTTGTACGCTGAGGACATGCGCTCCGGGGAGGATTCGGATTTTCTGGTGCGCCTGCCGCAGTCCGCAACGCCGGCCTGGTGCTCCGGAATACAGACCGAGCACGACAACGACATCGGCTTCCTGCGCGCCGTGGCGGAAATGTTCGCGCGCGGCCGTCGCTACGGACGCGAAGCGGCACGAGTCAAGGGTGTTACGCGCTGGGAGGTCCTGCGACACAGTGCCCGGGACATCCGGCGCGTTCACTGGTTCGCGGGCAAGGGGCTCGGCGCGGAGGAGCTCCGGGTCGCGAAGCGCGCCATGCCATTCTTCCACTGCCTGATGCTGGCGCGAATGGCCGGTGTCCTGATGGCGAGCATCCCAACATATCAGCCCACGCCGGTGAGGGTGTCGCGGGCATGATCCTGCACAGCTCACCCGGCTGGAATGCCTGGTGGCGTCGCCTGATGCGACGCCCCCGCGTGATAGCGGTCTTCTCCTTCCGCTATGACCATCACCTCGTGCCGGATCTGCTGGAGAACATCCGGCCGCTGGTTGATGGATGGGTGGCTTTCGACGATCGGCACAGTCAAGGGGTGATGAGTCACGAACCAGCCCGGCGCAGTGCGCTGCTTCAGGCTGCAGCAGCCTGGCAGCCCGACTGGATCCTCGGGATCGATCCCGATGAGCGTCTGGAACGCGGAGCGCCTGACCGGCTTGCGCCCATGCTCCGTGCCCCGGACCTCGTCGCCTACGGCTTCAAACTGCGCGAGATGTACAGCCCGGACAGTTACCGTACGGACGGTCTGTGGGGTGGCAAGATACGCTTCAACCTCTTCAAGCCGCCTCCGGAGTCCCGTCCGGAAATGACGGAGTGGCATGGTCGCTGGTATCCGCGTGAAGCCGGTTATCGCACGGAAATCGTGGATGTGAATCTGTATCACCTCAAGATGATCGTGCCGCAGAGACGCGCCGCGCGCGCCGCGCTTTATGAGGCGCTGGATCCTGAGCATCGGTTCCAGAAGATTGGCTACGATTACCTTGCCGATGATCGTGGTCTGCAACTGGAGACCATTCCGCGTGGGCGGGGCTACCGCCCGGTCCATCGCGAAGACGGAGGCTTGTGGATGCCGGAACCCGACAGCCTGCGCCCGTGAAGGGGAATGCAGTGGCTCCCGATCAGAACAGGGAGTGATCGCTGCGCAATACTGCGTCGGTGCGATTCAGCAGCTCAGCGTGGTAATCCACCAGCCGGTCGTTCCCCGTGGAGGGTGTAGCTTCCGCATCCGGGCATTGTTCTGCTGTATTCCAGACCAGCATGGATTCCGTTGCGTAGTAGCGGGCAATACGCGCGAATTCGGCCTTGTCTCTCAAGCGAGGAAAGATCCGGCTGGCGCCGGCAAGAATCGTCACCGCAAGCTCGATCACCCCCAGCGGAATCTGGCGAAAACGCGCCGGACTTGCCAACAGCGCAAAGAGCTGTTCACCCTGCTCACGTGGGGTCAGCGCAGGGCCGGGACCTCCGATGGGCAGAATGCGGTTGCGTCGCGCGGGATCTTCCAGACAGCCCGCGAGGAATTCGGCGAGATCGCGATCACTGATGGGCTTGCAGGCAGTGAGGCGCCCATCTCCGAAAAGCAGATACGGCTTGCCAGCCTTGACCCTCGCCACCTGACCGGACAAAGACTTGAAGAAAGCAGTCGGGCGCACGATTGAATAATCCATGCCGGAACGCATCAGCGCCTGCTCGAATGCCAGCTTGGCGTGCTGGAAGGCCAGTTGCGGTTTCTGCACGCAGAGTGCGGAGAGCAGTACGAAATGACTGGCGCCCGCCGCCTGGGCCGCGGC
>JBDLQR010000067.1:0-9996 GCA_039800485.1 Pseudomonadota bacterium | reverse complement strand
GGCACCGGCAAGGGCACGCTCTGCCTGCGCCTGGCTGCGCAACTGGGTTGGCAGTTCCTGGACAGTGGAGTGCTCTACCGCCTGGTCGGCTTCCTTGCCCTCAAGCGCGGCCTTGCGCTGGATGATGCGGCCGGCCTCGTGCCGTTGGCTGCCGACTTGCCGGTGGAGTTCCGTCCCCTGGCCGATGACCGTGAGATCCACCTTGAAGGCGAGGATGTGACCGGGCCCGTGCGCACGGAGCGCATCGGTGATGCGGCCTCCAGGGTGGCCGCATGCCCCCCGGTGCGGGAAGCCTTGCTCGCGCGGCAGCGCGCGATGCGCCGGGCGCCGGGGCTGGTGGCCGACGGGCGGGATATGGGCACGGTGGTGTTTCCGGATGCGCCACTCAAGATTTTTCTGACCGCAAGCGCTGAGACGCGCGCGGAGAGGCGTTATAAGCAGTTGAAGGGCAAGGGAAATGATGTTAGTTTCCCAGCGCTCTTGGAGGACATCCGTACCCGCGACGAACGTGATGCGACACGCGCCATAGCGCCGCTCGCACCCGCGCCAGACGCCGAGATTCTTGATACGACCCTGCTCGGGATTGCCGAAGTGACAGATCGCGTGATGCACCTGGTGCGCCAACGTGGTCTCGCCTGACCCACAGACCGCGCAAGACCGGATGTCCGTTTGTTCAACCCCCAACCCTGTCAAAGGTGGGGACGGTCATGCCCATGCCGCGACCGCGGCAGTCCGCCGTTCCTGTCTGCGTCAGAACGAGAAAACACAGTGAGTACTTCAGAAGCAGCGATGTTGGAGAGCTTTGCCGAACTTTTCGAGCAGAGCCTCACCCAGACCAAGATGAAGCCAGGCACCATCGTGCAAGGCACGGTGGTCGAGATTCGTCCGGATTTCGTGATCGTCAGCGCCGGCCTCAAGTCCGAGGGCGTGATTCCTGCCGACCAGTTTCGTAATGCCAAGGGCGAGCTCGAAATCGCCGTTGGCGATGTGGTCGATGTGGCGCTGGATGCGGTCGAGGATGGCTACGGCGAAACGCGCCTCTCGCGTGACAAGGCCAAGCGCGCCAAGGCCTGGGACGAACTCGAGAAGGCCTGCGAAGCCGGCCAGACCGTCACCGGTGTGATCAGCGACAAGGTCAAGGGCGGCTTCACGGTGGATATCACCACCATTCGCGCCTTCCTGCCGGGCTCACTGGTGGACGTGCGGCCTGTGCGCGACACGAGCTATCTCGAAGGCAAGCCGCTTGAATTCAAGGTCGTCAAGGTTGACCGCAAGCGCAACAACGTGGTCGTGTCCCGCCGCGCCGTGGTGGAGAGCGAAAACTCGGCCGAGCGCGAAGCACTGTTCGAAAGCCTCAAGGAAGGCGCCATCTGCAAGGGTCTGGTCAAGAACCTCACCGACTACGGTGCGTTCATCGACCTCGGTGGCATCGACGGCCTGCTGCACATCACCGACATGGCGTGGAAACGCGTCAAGCATCCGTCCGAAGTGGTCAGCATCGGTGAGGAAATCACGGTCAAGGTGCTCAAATTCGACCGCGAGCGTACCCGTGTCTCGCTCGGCCTGAAGCAGCTCGGCGACGACCCGTGGGTCGATATCTCCCGCCGCTATCCGGAGCACGCCCGACTGTTCGGTACGGTCACGAACATCGCCGACTACGGCTGCTTCGTGGAGATCGAAGAAGGGGTGGAAGGCCTGGTTCACGTCTCCGAAATGGACTGGACCAACAAGAACGTCCATCCCTCGAAGGTGGTGCATCTCGGCCAGGAAGTCGAAGTCATGGTCCTCGACATCGACGAGGAACGCCGCCGCATCTCGCTCGGCATGAAGCAGTGCCGCTCCAATCCGTGGGAAGAGTTCGCCGCCACCCACAACAAGAACGACCGCGTGAGCGGTGTGATCAAGTCCATCACCGACTTCGGCATCTTCATCGGTCTCGAAGGTGGCATCGATGGCCTCGTGCATCTCTCCGATCTGTCCTGGGACATCCCGGGCGAAGAGGCGGTGCGCAACTTCAAGAAGGGCGACGAAATCGAGACCGTGGTGCTGGCGGTGGATGCCGAGCGTGAGCGTATCTCGCTGGGCGTGAAGCAGATGGCCCAGGATCCCTTCTCATCCTACCTCGCCGACAGCGGCAAGGGCACGGTGGTCAAGGGCATCATCACGGCAGTGGACGCCAAGTCCGCGACCCTCAACCTGGGTGATGGTATCGAGGGCGTGATTCGCGCCAGCGAAATCAGCCGCGACCAGGTGGACGATGCCCGCAAGGTGCTGAAGGAAGGCGAGGAGATCGAGGCCATGATCGTCGGTGTCGACCGCAAGCGCCGCGTCATCAACCTGTCGATCAAGGCCAAGGAAAGCGACGACGAGGCAGCCGCCCTGCAGGAGTATGGTTCGGACACCGAATACTCCGGCACTACCAAGCTCGGCGATCTGCTGCGTGAGCAGCTCGAGAACCGGTAAGGCCAGGCCGTAACCGGTCTCAGGCGGGGCCGTGCCATGAGGGTGCGGCTCCGCTGTTCCGGGGCGCAATGGCGATGATCAAGCGAGAACGGGAATGACCAAGTCCGAGTTGATCGAGATTCTTGTGCGCAAGCAGACTCAGCTTGGCTATCGCGATGTCGAATTGGCCGTCAAGACCATGCTGGAACAGATGGGACAGACGCTGGCGTCCGGCAAGCGCATCGAGATTCGCGGATTCGGCAGTTTTTCCCTGCACTATCGACCACCCCGCCTGGGGCGCAACCCCAAGAGTGGTGATCCTGTTGCCCTGCCTGCCAAGCATGTGCCGCATTTCAAGCCGGGCAAGGAACTGCGTGAGCGCGTGAACGCACTGGATGATGCGACCATCGAGCGTGGTCGCGCTGCGTCCGCGAATGATGCAGACGAGGATGATGACGATTGAATCTCTGCCCGCTGCCGGGCAGATCCTGCGGTGGCATGTCACTGCTGAGCACCACCCATGATCAGACTGCTGATTGCACTGGTGGCAGTGGTCCTGGGCCTTGCCTTCCACAGCCGCAATCATGAAACCGTTCGCGTTGATCTTTACCTCACCCAACTGGATGCGCCGCTGTCCTGGGTCATGGTTGCGGCCTTGATGGGAGGCGCCGTGCTGGGTGCCCTCGCGATCCTGCCGGGACTGTGGCTCAAGCATCGTGCCCTGCAACGCGAGCAGAGACGCGCCAGCCTGCTCGGTCCTGCCATCTCACCGCCGCCCTCCCAGCCCGCTCCGGGAGATGCTTCGGGTGGACGCTGAACAGCTTTTTTTCCTGACCGCCCTGTTGCTGCCGGTCGCCGCCTTCTCCGGGTGGTATTTCGGGCGCCGGGAACCCCTCTCCACGGCGACGGCCCTGCGCGAGCACAAGCAGCAGATTGCCAGTGACTACTTCAAGGGACTCAACTACCTGCTCCATGATCGTCCGGACAAGGCCATCGAGGTGTTCGTCCGGGTGCTCGAAGTGGAGGCGGATACCATCGAAACCCATCTGGCGCTCGGCAACCTGTTCCGCCGGCGCGGCGAAGTCGATCGGGCCATCCGCATCCATCAGAATCTCGTCGCGCGCACCAGCCTCGACCTGCCACAACGCGGGCAGGCACTGCTCGAACTCGGACTGGACTACATGCGCTCCGGCCTGCTCGATCGTGCCGAGAGCCTGTTCCTGGAACTGCTGGATCTCGGTCTGTATCAGGGCGCTGCCCTGCGGCATCTGCTGGACATCTATCAGCAGGAGCGTGACTGGCCCAAGGCGCTGGAATTCAGTGCGCGCCTGGAAAGCATCAATGGCGACAACCTCAGCGCGGAACGCGCGCACTTCCTGTGCGAACAGGCCCAGCTTGCGCTCGATACCCAGCAGCGCGCAGAAGCGCGCAACCTGCTTAACCGCGCGCTCAGCGCAGACCGCCGCTGCGTGCGTGCAAGCCTGATGCTGGCAGCAGTCGCGATCAACGAGCGTGAGTTTGAGCGGGCCATCCAGGCGCTCAAGCGTGTGGAACATCAGGACGCGGATCTGATTGGCGAGACATTGCAGCCGCTGGAGCGCTGTTATCGCGAACTGGGCCGTATGCAGGAGTTCCGCGATTATCTGGAGCGACTGGCAGGGCAACGCACGGCCACATCGCCCATGCTCGCGGTCGCTGCGTTGATGGAAGAGCAAGAGGGCGTCGAAGAGGCCAAGCGCTATGTGGTGCAGGAACTGAAAATCCGCCCCACGCTCAAAGGCATCGAGCGGCTGATCGACTACGCACTGCAGGGAGTGCGAGGGGAATCCTACGAGGATCTGCAGATCCTGCGGGAAACAGCCCAACGCCTCATCGCCATCAAGGCCGCCTATCAGTGCGGACAATGCGGCTTCTCGGGGCGTTCGCTTTATTGGCAATGCCCCAGCTGCAAGTCCTGGAACCGAATCAAACCCATCCATGGAATAGAAGGCGAATGAAAGATTCTCCCCGCATCATCGTGGCACTGGATCATCCCACCGGGGATGAGGCGCTCGCATTGGTCACGGCTCTGGGCGATGCACCGTATGCAGTGAAGGTGGGGAAGGAACTTTTCACCCGCGAGGGGCCGTCCATCGTGCGCACGCTGGTGGCCCATGGCAGGCCGGTGTTTCTCGATCTGAAGTTTCACGACATTCCGAATACTGTCGCTGCTGCATGCCGGGCTGCCGCCGATCTCGGTGTGTGGATGATCAACGTACATGCCAGTGGTGGTCCGGCCATGCTGCGCGCCGCGCGCGCGGCGCTCGACACGTGTGTCCACAGGCCGCTGCTGATTGGCGTGACCGTGCTTACCAGTCTGGATGCAACCGAGCTCTCCGCCATCGGCATCGAGGACAGTCCCGAACAGCAGGTGCTGCGTCTGACGCGGCTGGCACGCGAGTGCGGGCTGGATGGTGTGGTCTGCTCGCCGCAGGAAATCGCTGGCGTCAAAAACGAGTGTGGTGCCGGCTTCCTCACGGTCACGCCGGGCATCCGGCCGGCGGAGGCAAGCCTTGATGATCAGCAAAGAGTGGCCACCCCGGCGAGTGCTGTCAGGGCCGGCGGAGACTTTCTGGTGATCGGCCGTCCAATCACGCGCGCCGGCGATCCTCGCGCGGCACTCAACAGCATCCTGGCCGAGATCGAATCCGGTGCCTGCCATGGCTGAGGCGGGTGCTGTTACGGGAGATCTCACGCATGGATGATCAGGTGCGGATCAGTCCGCTCGCGCCGCCATTGCCGGCCCGCGGTGAAACCACTCGCTACTGGACCCGGCTGTTCGGTGCGGGGCGCTCACTCGCCATTGCCGAGGCGGTGCGCCAGCATCCCGGGATGACCGTGCTGGTCTGTCCGGACTCCGCGGCAGCCGTGCAGTACGACGCAGAGCTGCCTTTCTTCGCGCCGGAAATCCCTGTCCTGCATCTGCCAGACTGGGAGACGCTGCCTTACGATCGATTCAGCCCCTTCCAGGATATCGTCTCGGACCGCGTCTCAACGCTGAGCCGGCTGTCCGCACAGCGCACAGGCTGCCTCATCATTTCGGTGGGATCCCTGCTGCATCGACTGCCCCCCCGCGCGTGGCTGCAGGGGCAGAGCTTCATGCTGAAGACCGGTGATCGTCTGGACCGCGAGAGTTTCCGCAGCCGCCTGAATGAGGCCGGTTACCGGCACGTACCGCAGGTGATGGACCACGGTGACTTCGCCATTCGCGGTTCGATCATCGACGTCTTCCCCATGGGCGCGCCCAACCCGTTCCGGATCGATCTCTTCGATGACGATATCGAGACCCTGCGCCTCTTTGATGTGGAAACGCAGCGCTCCACCACCCAGATAGATCGCATCGAGCTGCTGCCGGCGCGCGAGTTTCCACTCACGCCGGAGGCCATCACGATCTTCAAGCGGCAATGGCGACTGTCGTTCGAAGGGCGTGCCTCGGCGTGTCCCCTCTTCGAGGATGTGTGCAACGGTCTGGCTCCCGCGGGTATCGAATACTACCTGCCGTTGTTTTTCGAAGAAGTCTCCACGCTTTTCGACTACCTGCCGGGCAATGCACTGTTCCTGCTCGATGGTGATGTCGGCGCGGGCGCCGAAGGGTTTCTGCACACGGTGGAAGAACGCTATGAGCAGCTGCGCCATGACATCGAGCGCCCGCTGCTGCCGCCGAAACGCCTGTTCCTGAACTGGCCGGAAACCCAGGAACGTCTCGCCGCCTACCCGCGCGTTGCCCTGGGCGGTGAGGAATGGGCGGAGCGTGCCCAAGGCCTGCGCTTCGCAACCCGGCCCGCGATGCGGCTGCCCATCGATACGCGGGCGCGCGAGCCCTTGGGCGCCGTCAGCGATTACGTCGCCCGTTACCCGGGCCGTGTGCTGATCGTCGCGGAGTCCAACGGACGCCGCGAAACCATCTCGGAGCTATTCAGCCGCCATCAGCTGCCACTCAAGCCTGTCGGGTCCTGGCAGGAGTTCCTGACCGGGGAATGCGCCCTCGGTCTTGCCGTGGCGCCACTGGCAGAGGGCGTGGAGATTGAGGAGCCGTCGCTTGCGGTAGTCACCGAGAGTCAGTTGTTCGGTGAGCGCGCAGCCCAGAAGCGTCGGCGTCGCCGTAGCAATGTGGATTCCGAAGCGGTCGTGCGCAATCTCGCCGAGCTTCGCACCGGTGCACCGGTGGTGCACGAGTATCACGGTATCGGGCGCTATCTGGGCCTGGAAGTCCTGACGGCGGGTGACACCGCCAATGAGTACATCAAGCTCGAATACGCCGACGGCGACAAGCTTTACATCCCCGTCTCGTCCCTGGGACTCATCAGCCGCTACACCGGCATCGATCCGGACCGGGCACCGTTGCACAAGCTTGGCAGCGGGCAGTGGGACAAGGCGCGCCGCAAAGCCGCGGAGAGAATCCGTGATGTGGCGGCAGAATTGCTGGAAATCCACGCCCGACGCGCAGCACGCAAGGGCCATGGCTTCAGTGTCGACCGGGATGCCTACCTGGCTTTCGAGCAGGGCTTTCCCTTTGAGGAGACTCCCGACCAGTTGGCTGCGATCGAGGCCGTGACCGCGGACATGCAGCGCGGCCAGCCCATGGATCGGCTGGTCTGTGGCGATGTCGGCTTCGGCAAGACCGAAGTTGCGATGCGTGCAGCTTTCATCGCGGTCAGCGATGGGCGACAGGTGGCAGTCCTCGTCCCGACGACCCTGCTTGCCCAGCAGCATTACCAGAATTTCAAGGATCGCTTCGCCGACTGGCCGGTGCGCATCGAGCAGATGTCGCGCTTCAGTGATGCGCAGGCTTCGCGTACTGCGCGCGCAGGCCTGGCCGACGGCACGGTCGATATCGTCGTTGGCACCCACAAGCTTCTTGGCCGGGACATCAGCTTCAAGAACCTTGGCCTCGTGATCATCGATGAGGAACATCGCTTCGGCGTGCGCCAGAAGGAACAGCTGAAGACCTTGCGTACCGAGGTCGACATCCTGACGCTCACCGCAACGCCCATCCCCCGCACACTCAACATGGCCCTGTCAGGTACGCGGGAGCTGTCCGTGATCGCAACGCCGCCGTCCAAGCGGCTCGCGATCAAGACCTTCATCTACGAATGGTCTGATGAGATCGTCCGTGAGGCTGTGCTGCGTGAAATCTCGCGCGGCGGCCAGGTGTATTTCGTGCACAACGAGGTGGAGACCATCGAGAAGCTGGCGGGAGAGCTGGCGGCCCTGGTGCCGGAAGCCCGCATCCAGTTCGCCCATGGCCAGCTGCGCGAGCGCGACCTCGAGCAGGTCATGCTCGATTTCTACCATCGGCGGTGCAATGTGCTGGTGTGTACGACGATCATCGAGACCGGCATCGATGTACCCAATGCCAACACGATCATCATCAACCGTGCCGATCGCTTCGGCCTGGCGCAGCTCTACCAGTTGCGAGGGCGGGTGGGGCGTTCGCATCATCGTGCCTATGCCTACCTGATCTCTCCGCCGCGCAAGGCCATCTCGGCTGACGCCGTGAAACGTCTGGAGGCGATGGAAGCGATGGAGGATCTTGGTGTCGGTTTCACCCTGGCCACCCACGACATGGAAATTCGCGGCGCCGGCGAGATTCTCGGCGAAGAGCAGAGCGGACAGATTCAGGAGATCGGGTTCGGCCTCTACACCGATCTCCTCAATCGTGCGGTCTCTGCACTCAAGTCCGGCCGGCAGGTGAACTTCGATGATCAGGAGTCACGTGCGACCGAACTGGAACTCCACATACCCGCCCTGTTGCCCGAGGAATACCTGCCCGATGTGCACGCCCGACTCATCCTGTACAAGCGCATTGCCAGCGCGCCGGATGAGCAGGAGCTGGAAAACCTGAAGGAAGAAGTCATCGACCGTTTTGGTGAATGTGCCGAGCCGGTGCACAACCTGTTCCGCGTTGCGACCAGAAAGCTTGCTGCCAATCGCCTCGGAATCCGGCGCATCGATTTTGGGCGCAGCGGCGGCGTGGTGGAGTTCAGAAGCAACCCGGAAGTTGATCCGGCCAAGGTCATCAAGCTCATCCAGACCACGAACCGGTATCGGCTTGAGGGCCAGGATCGGCTGCGCCTCAAGTTCGACATGCCGGACGCAGGCTCACGCTTCGCCGAACTCGACAACCTGCTGACGCGCCTGCAATGACTGGCGTCCGGCGTGCATTGCTCATCCTGATTGCCGGCCTGACTGTACTTGCCGCTGCGGGCAGCGTGAGCGCCGCCGAGTGGTACCAGGTGGAGGTCATGGCCTTCCGCTACAAGGTCGAGGAAAACAGCGCCTGGTCGCCCGCGCCCGCCCTGCCTGATTTTGCCGGCGCGTTGCGGCTTGCGCCGACACCGGAAAACGCTGCTCCGGGAGGCCCCATCGCTTGGCAGGCTTTGCCTGCACATGCGCTCAAGCTCGCAGGCGCCCGCCAGGCACTGGCGCGGACCGGGCGCGTGAGTCTGCTGTTCCACACCGGCTGGCGGCAGCGCGCTGGAGAGGGGCGGCCGGTCTATGTTTCATCGCCAGTGACGCCAGCTGCCGAAGGTGCGGCGTCCCGACCTTTCGTCGAAGGGGCGGTGCGTCTCACGCCTGCCGGCCCGGGATTCCGCATGGATTCCCGCTTCGTTGCGCATACGGTGGAGGCGTCGATATTGCTGGGCGAAAGCCGCGCCGTGGTGGTGGGCGATTTGCACTATCTGGACCATCCGCTGGTGGGCGTGATTGTCCAGGTGACTGCCCATGAGGTGTCGGGCGGGGACCCGCTCACGCCGACGGGCGCGCTGCCGCTCAACCCTGTGCCGCAGACTCCCGGCGCCGCACCGCCGCGCTGAGCACGCCTACCACACGGCCCATGCCCTCGCGCAGCTCGCGCAGAATCTCGTCCATCGTGATGGGTTCTGCGCTGAGACCTGCGGCCCAGTTCACGACCAGCGCACAGCTCGCGTAGGCAAGCCCTGCCTCGCGTGCCAGGGCGGCTTCCGGCATGCCGGTCATGCCGACCAGCGTGCAGCCGTCCCGCGCCATGCGTGCGATTTCCGCCGCGCTCTCCAGGCGTGGACCTTGGGTCGCGCCATAGCACCCTTCTGCCACGACCGCCTGTCCGATCTCGCCCGCAGCCTCGATGAGACATTGCCGTAGCACAGGACAGAAGGGAGCTCCGAATTCGATATGTTCCACCCGTCCATCGAGGCCATCGTGAAACGTGTGCTCGCGTCCCCAGGTGTAATCGATGATCTGATCCGGGATGACCAGAGCCCCGGGCCCGGCCTCGCGTCCGATGCCGCCGACGGCCGCCACCGCGAAGATCTCCTTCACGCCTGCGTCGCGCAGCGCGGCCACATTTGCGCGATAGTTGATGCGATGAGGCGGCAGGTGATGGGAGGCGCCGTGGCGCGGCAGAAAGACCACCGGCGTGCCGTCCAGACAGCCCTCCAGCAGCGGGGCAGAAGGCTCACCCCAGGCGGTGGTGACCCGTCGCGAACGAACGCCAGTCAGAGCAGCCAGCTGGTCGAGACCACTGCCACCGAT
>JBDLQR010000066.1:0-5978 GCA_039800485.1 Pseudomonadota bacterium | reverse complement strand
CACGGCCAATGCCACCGCGCGTTCAATCGGCCTGCGTCTGCGGTCCAACGCCGAGATCACCCAGGTGGACAAGAACATCGCCATCGGCAGTGAATACCTGCGGCAGGTCTTGCGGCAGTTCGGCGGATATTTTCCGTTGGCCGCCGCCGCCTACAACGCGGGCCCGAGTCGCGTGAAAGCCTGGCTCAGGAATGCCGCCTGTACGCCGGAAGATATCTGGGTGGACACCCTGCCCTTTCTGGAAACAGAGGGCTATGTGCGTCGTGCGCTTTTCTATGCGGCGGTGTACGAGTTCAGGCTCGGCGTGACTGTGAGCCCGCTGGGCTCCAGAATGGCCGACATGACACGCTTTGGATCTGCCAGCACCACATGTTGAAAACACCCGCACCCTTGCGCACCGTCGCGCTGCTAGGTGGCAGCGGTTTCCTCGGCCAGGCGCTCGCCAGCAGACTCCAGGCCGCAGGTTTCCGGACCCGCATCCTGACCCGCAGCCTCGAACACGCAAAACCGCTGTGGCTGCTGCCCGATGCACACTGCGAGGCCGTGGATGTGCACGATCGGGCCGCACTTGCCACCGCCTTGCGTGGTTGCGAGGGTCTGGTCAATCTCATCGGCATCCTCAATGAAAAGGGCGACAGCGGGCGCGGCTTTCGTCGTGCACACGTTGATACCACGGTCTCGGCACTGGCTGCGGCGGAGGTCGCAGGCGTGTCGCGCTTTGTGCAGGTGAGTGCGCTCAATGCCGATCCTGAAGGCCCCAGCCACTACCTGCGCAGCAAGGGCGAGGCCGAACAGCACGTGCTGGAAACACGCGCCATGCGCACGGCAATCGTGCGGCCGTCCGTGATTTTCGGGGCGGGAGATGGACTCTTCGGGCGCTTCCTGCCGCTGGTCAGATATCTCCCCTTCCTGCCCCTGGCAGGCGCAGAGGCGCGCATGCAGCCGGTATTCGTCGGCGATGTGGTGGAAGCCATCCTGCGCATCCTCCGCGATGACCAGATGCCACGTGGCAGTGTGTTCGAACTGGGTGGGCCGGAAGTGTGGACGCTTGGTCGCATCGTGGAATTCACCGCGCACATGAGCGGGCATTTCTGTCCCGTGATTTCGCTGCCCGCCTGGGCGGGGCGCTTGCAGGCCGAACTTTGCGAACATCTGCCGGGCAAGCCCTTTTCGCGCGACAACTGGCGCTCACTCAAGCGGGATTCAGTGGTGCAAGGCACAGACGGGCTCGCGGCACTGGGCATCACGGCCACACCGCTGGATGCCGTAGTCCCTGCCTTGCTCAGGCCCACCCGTCGAGCGCGGGATTACAGCGCGGAGCGGCGCGGCGCACACCGCTGAAGCGCTGCGTGAGCACACCACCCTCCGCAAGATTCCCCCGCTCCCCTGTGCGCGGATGAAAATCTACGAAGTGGGCGGCGCCGTGCGGGACCGACTGCTGGGCAGGCCGGTCGCAGATCGGGATTGGGTGGTGGTGGGCGGCAGTCCGGAAGAAATGCTGGCACAGGGCTATCGGCAGGTCGGGCGCGACTTTCCCGTCTTCCTGCATCCCGAGACCCACGAGGAGTACGCGCTCGCGCGCCTTGAACGCAAGCAGGGACAAGGCTACCGGGGCTTCGCATTCGACACGGCTCCCGGAGTGACCCTGGAGGAGGATCTCGCGCGCCGCGATGTCACCATCAACGCAATGGCGCGCGACGATGCCGGCAGGATCATCGACCCCTATGGGGGACAGAAGGATCTGGCCGCAGGGGTTTTGCGTCACATCACTCCGGCATTTGCGGAGGATCCCCTGCGCGTGTTGCGCGTGGCACGTTTTGCCGCACGCTTCGGCTTCTGCATCGCGCCCGAAACACTCACCCTCATGCAGCAGCTTGCCGGGAGCGGTGAGCTGCTCACCCTGTCACCCGAGCGGGTATGGCGCGAGCTCGAAAGAGCGCTGATGGAGGCGCATCCGTCGCGCTTCCTGCAGGTGCTGAGAGACTGTGGTGCGCTTGCGCCGCTACTGCCGGAAATTGACGGGCTGTTCGGACAAGCGCGCTGCCCGGGCGATCAGTCACCCCGGGACGCAGGCGATCATCTGCTGCAGAATCTGGCGCTGGCTGCGCAGGCAGGTCTCGGGCTCCCTGTGCGCTTTGCATTGCTGGCGCTGATCCCCTGCGACGGCGCATCGGGGACAGAGCCGGCGCTCCGGCAGGCCGAACAGATTTGTCATCGCTTGCGTGCGCCGGTCGCACTGGTGGAAACAGCGCTCACGCTGGTACGCGAACAGGCAGCGCTGCGCGGAGCCTGCGCCCTGGAGGTTGAGGAAGTCGTTGCACTGCTGGAGCGCGTGGACGCATTCCGGCGTGGGGATCGATTCGAGGATGTACTTCATGCCTGCGCCGTGGATGCGCGCGCGCCGGTACTGATGGACTACGCGCCTGCCGTACGCATGCGTGTCGCGCTGGCGGCCAGTCGCACTGCGAAGCCGGAGGCGGAAGTACTGGCAAGCAAGGACGGGGCGCAAATCAAGGCCGCGCTGCACACTGCAAGGGTTGCCACTGTGGCGCGCGCCGAAGCCGGCTGAAAAGCACGGCCGGCATTTCTACTCGCAGACCCAGGTGAGGCAGATCGCGGGACTCTGATCCTGCTTGTGGCCGATTTGGAGTTCGCCGCGCTCCGCAAGCACAGCCGTGGCATGCATCACAACTTCGGGCTTGGCGCCCGCAGCCACCACAGTGGTGCCGTTGGTACTGCGGTCGGTGATCGTGCAACGGCCGCGGCCGAATTGCAGCGTGAAATGCTGGCGCGACACCAGATCGTGGGAAATCACCAGATCATTGCCGGGATGACGCCCCACGGAC
Source organism: Pseudomonadota bacterium (assembly GCA_039800485.1). Lineage (GTDB taxonomy): Bacteria > Pseudomonadota > Gammaproteobacteria > CAIKBL01. The sequence continues at coordinate 3,132 of JBDLQR010000066.1, read as the reverse complement.
AGCACGGGGTGATCTGCATCCATGCGCAGGCGCCGGCCGTTGCATTCCAGACGCACGGAGGACCAAGGCCCTTTGACGGGCAGTCCCCCCGGCAGCCCGGCAACCGTTGCGGAATCCACATCCCAGATGATTTCGAACAGCGTGATGCGGGCATCGCCCTCTGTGTCCCAGGTTTCGTCATCGATGTAACGTGAGATGGCCCGGAACATCGGAGGCAGGCGCTCGATGACGTCGAGCGTGGCAAGCGTCTGATCCGGCTTGGCGTGGGTCGCCGCCCAGCGCGCAAGCCTCACCACTTCGCCCAGCATGTCTGGTTCGCCGTTCGGCAAATCTCCATGATGCATGCCTATGTGCAGCCGCTGACGCGCCTCCGAGCCGGGCACGAGATACCCGTGACTGATGTTCTCATGCAGCGCGCACGCGGCCACGGCGGCCTGGCGGGGATCGTGGAATGAACACAGGAGTTCGTCACCGAATTCAGCAACCACCTTGCCATCCTGCCCGGTGACGATGCTGGTCATGGCCTGTATCACTTCCGAGAGGAAGGCGCGGGCCCGGGTATCTCCGAAAGACTCATACAGCGCCGTGCTGCCGACGATGTCGACCAGCAACACCACACCGCGGGACTTGTCGCAGACTTCCTTTTCCACGTCAGGCATTTTCTGTCCCTTCAAGCCGCGAGGAACGGCAGGCTCAGCGTCCTGCCATTATCACATGATCAAGTGCCCTTGCCCCACAATTCCGTGAGGCGCTCGTCCCGACCACAGCGGTATCGATAGTATTTGTAACGCACCGGATTCTTCACGTAATAGTCCTGGTGGTAGTGCTCGGCCGGATAGAACTCACCGGCCTGCGTGATCCGGGTGACGATGGCGCCCGCGAATGGCTTGGCGCGTTGCAGGGCCTCCCGGCTCGCCAGTGCTGCCGCCTGCTGGGTTTTGTCGTGGAAGAAGATCTCGCTGCGATACTGCGCGCCCATGTCGCAGAACTGGGCATCGAGCGTGGTCGGGTCGATGTTGCGCCAGAACACTTCCAGCAGCTGCTCGTAACTGATTTTGGCCGGGTCAAAAAGCACCTGGACTGCCTCTGCATGTCCCGTGTCTTCATAAGTGACCTGGTCATAGGTGGGATTGGGGGCGGTACCACCGATGTAACCGGCGGTAGTGGCAAGCACCCCGGGTAGCTCATCGAAGGGCTGCTCCATGCACCAGAAACAGCCACCCGCGAAGGTGGCCACCTGCTGGCCGGCCGCAGGCTTGGGCAAGGGTGCCGGTGACTTGGCATCTTCCGCCGCCAGCGCGAGGCCGGAAGCCAGGCCAGTGGCCAGGCTGCACAACAGCGCCAGTAGCCAGCGTCTTTCAGGATTCATCAGGCCTCCTCATGACAAAATGCGGGTTGATGCATCACAAGCGATGGCGCGCGTCGCGCAAGCCATAACCGGGAACAGCGCCATCGTACTCCCGAGTGAGAGTCATGATCTTCACCCGGGTTCCCATCTCCTGGGGCAGCAGCAGGCGTTTCACCGCCCGGGCACTGCGCTCGGCCTCCTCCGGCAACGACTGCATGTCTGACGCCAGCAGATCGGTGATGCCACACGCCATGAGGTATTGCGCCTGTTCAGCAAACCCTGCAATCGACCAACCCGCCTCATCCGCCGCCTCGGCGACCGCCGTGAAGTCCACCGCCGCCGTGATGTCCTGGATGCCCGGCATCCAGAGCGGATCGGCGTGGACCCGGTGGCGGTAATAGCATTGCAAGGTGCCTTGCGCACGATCCGGATGGTAGAACTCAGCCCGCGGGTAACCATAGTCGGCCAGCACCACCGCGCCGCGCGCGACAAAGCGGGTCAAGTCGGTCATGAAGGCAGGCAAGCGCAGATTGATCTCGGAAGACCAGTCTTGAGGGTACTCAGCGGGTGGCAGAGGGAGCGTGGCAAGCACCACCTCCGCCAGCGGCGCGGGCGCCGGACGCGCCTGCCAGCGCATGTTCCCTGCGGAATCGTGCACTACACCGCGTTCCAGGATGCGTCCCTCCTGCAACTCGAAACTCGACACCGGGATGGCATCAAGAATCTCGTTGGCCAGCAGCGTGCCATGCCAGGGCTGGGCTGGCGGGCCTTGCCACCATTCAAGCTGCGCCAGTAATTCCGGCGCTTCACGCGCGATGAGCGCCGCCTGACGCGCGCGCAATTCCGGGCTCAATTCGAGGATCGCATAGCGGAAGTCCCGATAGCCCGCAGCGCGCAAGGCCTGCATCACGCTGAGCGCGAGGCGCCCGCTCCCCCCTCCGAATTCGATCACGCCCTCGCCGCCGGTCTCCAGCACCGCCGCGCATTGGCGCGCCAGACAGGCGCCGAACAAGGGAGACAGCTCCGGCGCGGTCACGAAATCCCCTTCGCGTCCGAACTTGTGAGCACCCGCGACGTAATAGCCGAGACCCGGCGCATAGAGCGCGAGCTCCATGAAACGATCAAACGGCAGAAAGCCGTCAGCGGCGCGAATCTCCGCGCGGAGGCGCTCTGTCAGTGCTGAGGAAACCGCTGTTTCCTCAGGACCCGGATCGGGTAATCTCGTCTCGATCTTCACTGTTCTCCCACGGATACCACGCCATGTCCTCGCAGATGCACGACTCCGCTGAAGCGCCTGTTGCTCTTGTCACAGGCTCCGGACAGCGCCTCGGCGCGCACATCATCTCCACGCTGCATGCCCGGGGCATGCGAGTGGTGGTGCATTATCGTCAATCTGGCGTAGCCGCGCGTGAGCTGTGCGCACGCCTTGAAGGCGCACGGGCCGATTCCACCTTGCAGGTGGCCGCAGATCTTGCAGACCCTGAAGCACCGCAGGCGCTGATCGAGGCTGTACGCGCACGATGGGGACGGCTCGATGTGCTGGTGAACAACGCAGCCCTGTTCCATCCCACGCCGCTCGCCGAGAGCACGGTCACCCAGTGGGACGAGATGACCGGAGTCAATCTGCGCGCGCCCTACTTTCTGGCACAGGCAGCGCTGCCGCTGCTCAAGGCGCAAGGTGGGAACATCATCAACATCGTGGATGTCTATGCGGAGCGGCCGCGGCCGCGCTTTGCCATCTACTGTGCGGCCAAGGCGGGCCTGGTCGGCCTCACGCGCGCACT
>JBDLQR010000065.1:0-4472 GCA_039800485.1 Pseudomonadota bacterium | reverse complement strand
TCGAGGACATCTCCGCCGAGCTCACCCTGCCCGTCCTGGTCCCCGCCTGAACCTCCATGACTGCCACCCGACGCTCAAGCGCCGGACCGTGGTGCCGCTAAGGAACAGGACATCCGTGGAGTGAGGTGAATGGCGGAAGACGAGACCAGTTCCGGCTTGAAGGTGGTGGTACTGCGCAAGGCTTCCAGGGAGGAGAAAGACGGGTCGGAGAACCCGGTGGCTGAAGAGGCGACATCCGCCAATACGGTGGTGTCTCTGCACAACCCTGAATCACCGCTGCAAGTGCTTGCGGATGCGGTAGCTGCTGCCAACCCGGTGGACGCTGAGCGCGTGCGAACCGTGCGCGAGGCCTTGGGTCGTGGGCAGTACGAAATCGATGCAGCCGCGATCGCCGAAAAGCTCAACGCACTGGAGCAGGATCTCCCTGAGACTCCACCCACCAAGCCGGATCGGTGAGCGCCGCCAGTCGGGACTGGTGCAAATGAAGGTCGGCAGGCACGTCGACATCGTGACGGCATGAAACTGCCTGCCAACGCAGAGTGAGATTTTCGCAGCGTCGGCAGGTCTCCTGAAAGATCCCGGCCCCACCCCAGCAGAGATCCGTGAAGAGCGCTTCGGGAACTGGCTTGCCGGCACCGACCAGCCAGTAACCACCGTCCGCGGCCGGCCCGAGGACGATATCTGCACCGTCCTCCAGGACACCTAGAGCTTGCCGCAGGTCATCCGCCGAAAAATCGACGATGTCTGAACCGATCAGCAGCACACGGCTTGCTGCCGATACCCCGCTGACCAGCGCATGGTGCATGCGCGAACCGAGATCCTGGCCCCTTTGTACCGTCAGCCCCCATCCACGGGGCAGGACGTATCGCGCCAACCATTTGCGCGAGTCCTCGCTGTCTGCGCAGAGTACAGCGCGGGCCTGCTGCACCTTGGAGACTTCATCAAGGGCACGCGCGAGCAGTCGAGCGTGGAGCCGTGCCGCACCGGCTGCGCCCAGTGCCGGGATGAGTCGAGTCTTGCAGGCGCCCGGGATGGGCGCCCGCGCAAACACCAGAATGACCGGTGCCAGGCTCATTTCCCGCGCACGTTGCGGTAACGTGCGGCCACCGCCTCTGCATCGCCGGTCCACCAGTAGATGAGACGCAGGCGCCACATCAGCAGGATGGTCGCAAGGATCCCTCCTGCTTCCCAACGGCGGGAAGATGTCTCCACTTTCGTGCGCAGACCGTGCGGCCGGCAACGGCGCTTGAGGCGCGCGGAAAGTTCAATGTCCTCCATCAAGGGCTGCATCGGGAATCCGCCCACAGATTGAAAGAGTGTGCGGGACGCGAACAAGGCCTGATCTCCGGTGGCGATTCCAGTCAGGCGTGAACGCAGGTTCATCATCGTTTCCACCACCCGCAGCCCAAGACCAGGGCCGGACAACCGAACGTCGAAATGCCCCCACCCTGTTTGCCCCTCTGTCATGGCAATGCCCTTCAGCGCCTGCCGCGCCTCATAGGGCAGCAACGTATCGGCGTGCAAGAAAAGGAGCACTTCGCCATTACTTGCCGCGGCGCCGGCATTCATCTGGCCTGCGCGGCCTCTGGCCGTCAGGAGTTGCACGTCGGTCAATGTGTGGGCCAGACCGAGAGTGTCATCCGTGCTGCCACCATCAACGAGGATGATTTCATCCCCCTCAGCACGCCAGGCTTGCAGCCCTTCCAAGGTGTGCCGGATACAGACGGCTTCGTTCAGGACGGGAATGATGATGGAAAAGCGCGGGGTCGCCGACATGGTGCACACCGTGCCGGTTCAGTCCTTCAGCGCCCCACCACAGCTGCTGCCCTGCCCCGCAGTACAGCCATAGCAGTGGGAATCCACGGCCACCCGGGTGCCCTCCAGATCTCTCGCCATCAGTTGTTCAAGATGTATGCCCGTGCCTGATCCGCCGCCAGAGCCCAGCGGGATGCCGAGCATCTGGTTGAAATCACAGTCATGCACATATCCCTGCCAATCGATACTGATGAGACTGCGACACATGAGGTGTTCAAGATTCTCCCGGGCAAAGTTTTCGACCAGCAACTGCATGTAGCTGGCGAGCTTGCCTTCGCGCTCGAGCTGGTGGCGAAAGCGCGCAATGGGCATGTTGGTGAGCGTAAGCAGACTGTTGAACTGGATGCCGTGGGCCTCCTTGAGCTGATGTCGATACATCGCCTCCAGCCCGGCTTGGCCTGGCGGCAGGTGGGCGCCCACCGGGTTGTAGACAAGATCGAGCTCGAGCCCGGAACCCGGCATGCCGTAGCCCGCTGCGTTGAGTTGCTGCAGGCCGCGGATACTGGCATCGAACACACCGCGCCCCCGTTGGGCGTCCACATTCCCGGCGCTGTAGCAGGGTAGCGAGGCGACAATCTTGACTCCGTTACGAGCGAGAAAATCCGCGAGGTCTTCCTGCTCCGGCTCTTCGAGGATTGTCAGATTGCAGCGATCGATCACCCTGAGGCCTGCTTCCCGCGCTGACGCCACCAGGTAGCGGAAATGCGGATTGAGCTCTGGCGCACCCCCCGTCAGGTCCAGCATGGAAGGCCTGTGTCGCAAGGCATAGGCGAGCACCAGGTCAATCGTGGTCCGGCTCATCTGCTCCGTGCGCGCGGGACCAGCTTCCACATGGCAATGCGCGCAGGCCTGGTTGCAGCGATAACCGAGATTGACCTGCACGCTGGACAGCGCCGCCCTCGTCACCGCAGGAAAGGCGGGCCATGGGGCCTCAGTGGGGGTTGGAACGGCGGCCATGACAATCACCCGCAAGAAAGCGCCGAGCAGCGCGGGGGACCAGTTTAGCCAGCCTTGTGGTTGCTGGCACGCCGGGCGGCTGCGGGCAGGCTGGTAGAGCCCGGCCGAGATCGCTAGAATCGCGGCCTACGTGGGGGCTGTAGCTCAGCTGGGAGAGCGCTGCGTTCGCAATGCAGAGGTCAGGGGTTCGATCCCCCTCAGCTCCACCACTTCAAGAACCGCCGGGCATGCGCCCGGCATACCGGACCTCGGGTTTGGGGCCCGGTAGTAAATGAACGTCGCCGGTTAAAGGAAGATCCGTCGCACGACCTCTTCCCACCCACTCCGGAGTCGTCTTGACCATGTTTCGTGCCCCCTTTCACCGCCATCTTTCCTTGAGCGGATTCGCCCTCGTGGGCGCTTTCGCTATGCTGGCCTCGAACCAGACCCACGCCGCGACGATTGCCATCCTGAATACCGGACTCGACTCTGACGGGAACCTTGCCGCCGGTGGCAGCATCGACCCCCGTTATCAGTTGGTGACCAGTGCAGGGGTCGGGCTTTCTCCCTCAGCAGCGCTCTATGTTGTCCAACCGGACACCGGTGAGAACGACTACCCTCTGAACGTGTGGTTCAACACCGGCACGGATTCTCAGTGGCTGGTCCCCTACAGTGGCGCGATCGACAAGGGTAACGCAGCCACGGAATCCGCTCCTGGCGAGTTCACCTACCGATACACTTTTGATCTCAGTGGATACGACCCCTCAACGGCGCGCGTACAGGGCCGCTGGGCAGCCGACAATCGCGGGACAGATATCCTCATCAACGGCATCAGTACAGGCCAGGTGACGGACGACACGAATCCAGATCTCGCCGAATCTCAGGGCTTCAAAGACTTCACGGATTTTGAAGTCACTGCCGGTTTCGCACAGGGCGAGAACACGCTCGATTTCGAAACGGAGAACGTGGCTGACCAGGTGGGCTTGCGTGTAGAGGGCACGGTCACCGCGCGTCTTTACGAATCAATCCTGGCCCCCCGCAAGAATCTCGCCATGGCGCGCGCATGGACCACGCTGGTTTCCAACCAGTACGACCTGCTGCACTTCGCGCCCCGGATGATTCCTGAACCCTGCGGCTTCGAGACCTTCGTGGATGTCCGCCACACGGACCACGAACGCGGCACCACCCCGGTCGAGGGTGCAAGTGATTACTGGGCAAACACCACAACCGTTGGTGCCTCCTACGGCTTCTGCAAGGGTCCGGTCGTGACCGCCCAGTTTGGTTGGACGGATGCTGAAGTTGATGCAGAGGACGCGGGTCGCTGGGATGCGGACTCCTACAACTTTGCGCTGCGTGGCGACCACGCCGTGGGCATTCAGGGTCGCGAGTACCTCTTCAGCCTGGCTATCTCGGGCGGCTCGGGTGACAGCGACACCAATCGCCAGTCCCTGCTGCCCACCAGTGAGCTGGTCTACGCCGACGGTGTCGATGCGTGGAACATCATGGGCATGGCGAGGGTGGCCACCACGTTCGAGTTCAACCCTCTGAAGATCTCCCCGTTTGCCTCAGCCGGTGCATGGCACGTCTCATTCGATGATTGGCGTGAACGGGGCGCAGCCGCTAACGTCAGTGTGCTTCGTGCTGAATTCAGCCAGACCGTACCGTTGACCACCTTGGGATTCGATCTCAGCCGCGCCTTCATGGCGGGCTCCGTGAAGGTT
>JBDLQR010000064.1:0-4566 GCA_039800485.1 Pseudomonadota bacterium | reverse complement strand
AGCAGGGATTCGAACAGCGCCTGACGTGCGGGATCTTCAAACCCGAGTGGCGTATCAGCGGCCAGCGCCGCACAGCCTGTGAGGCCAAGACACATCATGAGGCAGAGGGCGCGCAGTCGTTCAGCCACCGGCAGTTCCCGGGCTGCTGTCGAGGGCGAGTTTCTGGAGCAGGGGCACGAAATCACTGGCCCAGATTTCCTCGCTCAGGGGCCCGACATGTTTGTGCCGGATGACACCCTGTTTATCGAGCACGAAGGTTTCAGGCACGCCGTACACCCCGAGGTCCAGGCCGAGCTTTCCTTCGGGATCGAAAATGCTTTGCCGGTAAGGATCGCCGTGCTCAGCCAGCCAGCGCAGCGCGTCGTTACGCGTGTCCTTGTAATTGAGGCCGATGATCTCCACCCCCTGAGTACGTGCCAGGGACACCAGCAGGGGATGCTCGATACGACAGGCGCTGCACCACGATGCCCAGACATTGAGCACCACAGGACGTCCGAGCAAATCGGCACGGCTCACGGGCGTCGGTTCTTCACCCAGTGTGGTGAGCGAGAATTCCGGTGCCGGCTTGTCGATCAACGGGGAGGGAACGTAGCGCGGATCCAGCTTGAGGCCCACACCCAGCACCACCACCAGTACCGCGAAGATGGCAACAGGAACCAGAAATCTCATGGCAGGGTGGGCGCGACTGCGGCCTGTGGCGCCTCGCGGCGTTTGCGCACGGTAAGCGCGCTGATGGCGAGGAAGCCTCCCAGCGCCATCATCAGGGCCCCCAGCCACAACCAGCGCACGAACGCCTTGACGTGCAGCCGCACGCTCCAGGCGCCGTCATCCCCCAGGGGTTCGCCGAGTGAGATGTACAGGTCCCGGGTGAAGCCGGGCTCTATGCCCGCTTCGGTCATCGCCATGTTGCGCACCTGGTAGAACCGTTTCTCCGGCATGAGCGTGTAACGCTCACCGCTCTGAGTCGCAATGTGGAACACACCCCGGGTGGCACGGTAATTGGGGCCCTCATACTCACTCAGGCTTTCGAACTCGACGGTGTATTGGCCCAGCTCAACTGTGCTGCCGGGCGCGAGGCGTGTATGGAGGTCCACACTCTGGCTGCTGGTCAACACCACTCCCGCAAGCGTGACGGCGAAGCCGAGATGGGCGAGGCACTGGCCTACGAATCCGCGTGGCAGGGCGAAGAGTGCGTGCAGGCGCTGCCTGCGGTCACGAATCCGAGCCCACACGCCTGCAGCGGTACCGGCCACCAGCCACAGGGCGAGCATCACACCGCCGAGCGTGGAGCCGAGGTCGTTGGGCGAGAGCAGGGCGATGGCAAGGGCACCGATGAGCCCCGCCCCCAGCGCGAAACGGAACAGTCCCTGCGTCAGGCGACCCAGGCTGTCTTCCTTCCATCGTGCAAACTGGCCAAGCCCCATCATGAGCACCAGCGGCACCATCACCAGGCCGAACGCCAGATTGAAGTACGGAGGACCGACGGAAATCTTGCCAAGTGAAAGGGCGTCCAGTACCAGTGGGTAAAGAGTGCCGATGAGCACCGTGAGTGTGGCGACCGTCAACAGCAGGCTGTTCGCAAGCAGGAAGCTCTCACGCGAGATGAGGCCGTAACTGCCGCCGGCGAGTGCGGAGGGACCACGCCAGGCATAAAGCAGCAGAGCGCCACCCACCAGGCTGCCAAGGATTGCCAGAATGAAGATCCCGCGCGCCGGGTCGGTGGCGAAGGCGTGCACGGAAGTGAGCACGCCTGAGCGGACGAGAAAGGTGCCGAGCAAACTCAGTGCGAAAGTCCCGATGGCAAGCAGCACCGTCCAGTTCTTGAAGGATCCGCGCTTCTCGCTCACCACCAGGGAGTGGATGAGGGCAGTTCCCAGAAGCCACGGCATGAACGAGGCATTCTCGACCGGATCCCAGAACCACCAGCCGCCCCAGCCGAGCTCGTAATAGGCCCAGAAGCTGCCGAGCGCGATGCCGAGCGTCAGGAAAATCCACGCGGCCAGTGTCCATGGCCGTGCCCAACGGGCCCACGCGGGTGTCATCCGACCCCTGACCAGTGCGGCAATGGCGAAAGCGAACGGCACCGAGAAGCCGACATATCCCATGTACAGCAGCGGTGGGTGGACGATGAGGCCGACATCCTGCAGCAAGGGGTTGAGATCGGCGCCATCCTGGGCCGCCGGCCAACGCCGGAGGAAAGGATTGGACGTGATGATGAGGAACAGGAGGAAGGCGGTGCTCACGAGGCCCATCACACCCATGACGACCGCGGAGATGTCCTGCGGCAGGCTACGGCTGCGCAGGCTGACTGCCGCGGCCCAACCGGCGAGCACCAGCACCCACAGCAGGAGTGAACCTTCGTGGGCGCCCCACACGGCGGACAGTCGGTAATACCAGGGCAATGCGGAGTTGGAGTTCTGCGCCACATAAACCAGCCCATAGTCATGCGCGAGAAAAGCCTGCGCCAGACCAAGGAAGGCAAAACCCAGCAGGAAAAACTGCCAGCGCGCCGCATGGCCGCCGAAATCCATCCATGAACCGCGCGCAAGCGCTACGCCGGTCAGCGGCACCACGGCTTGCAGCACGGCGCAGGCAAGCGCCAACGCCAGGGCAAAGTGGCCATATTCCCCGATCAAGGTGCGGCTCCGGGCGGGGCTTTCTTCAGACTGGCGGCGACTTCGGGTGGCATGTAGTTCTCATCGTGCTTGGCGAGCACTTCGCGTGCAGTGAAACGGCCAGTGGTGTCGAGCCGGCCGTGGGCTACGATGCCCTGACCTTCCCGGAACAGATCGGGCAGGATGCCCGTGTATTGCACCGTGGTCTGGTGCTGGTAATCGGTCAGCACGAAGGTCACGGCCAGACTTTCGGGATCCCGCTTGACACTGCCGTCCACCACCATGCCGCCGATGCGGAAATCGCGATCCGGTGGCGCCTTGCCCGCGGCGATGTCGGCCGGGCTGTAGAAGTACATCACGTTCTGTTCAAACGCCTGCAGGATCAGGCCTGTGGCAAGTGCCATGCCCGCAACCAGCAGGCCGATGGTCACCATGCGTCTTCTACGCGGCGTCATGCTCTGCTCCGACTGACACACGCGTGGAAAGTTCTCGCAGCACCCGGCGCTCACGCCGCAGGGCAAGCACCAGGTTGCCGACCAGCAGAAGTGCGGTCAGCCCATACGATGACCACACGAAGAACCCGTAGCCACCCATGGCGAAGAACTCGCGCAGCGTAGCACTCATCGCGAGTCGGCCTGGCGCACGAGCTCGCGCACCCAGGACGCCCGCTGTTCAAACTCCAGCAACTCGCTGCGCACCCGGATGAACAGCAGGGCAAAAAAGAGCAACTGGAAGGCCAGCGCCATCAGCAGCAATGGAATGAGCATCGAGGTCGCCATGGCAGGTGCGCCGAGACGGGTAATCGTGGCTGGCTGATGCAGGGTGCTCCACCATTCCACGGAGTAATGGATGATGGGAATGTTGACCACACCCACCACAGCCAGCACGGCGCCTGCCCGCGCAGCGGCGCGGCGATCATCGATCGCGGACTGCAAGGCCATGTAGCCCAGATAAAGAAACAGCAGCAGCAGTTCCGAGGTCAACCGGGCATCCCACACCCACCAGGTCCCCCACATGGGCTTGCCCCAGAGAGAGCCGGTTGCAAGTGCAAGTGCGGTGAAGCTCGCGCCCAGCGGTGCGGCAGCCCGCGCGAGGGCATCCATGAGTTTCACACGCCAGATGAGACTGGTTGCGCCGGCTCCAGCCATGACGAGGTAGGCGAACATGGACAGCCAGGCGCTCGGCACATGGACATAGATGATGCGGAAGCTTTCACCCTGCTGGTAGTCCGCAGGCGCGAGGACAAGCCCACCGACAAGGCCGGTCACGAACAAGGCCGCCGCCAGCCACAACAGCGGCGTGGACCACGCGCGCGCCAATGCATGGAAGTGCATCGGGGAGGCATACTTGTGCAGGGTCTTGATCATCAGCTCAGTCTTGCACGCAGGCCGGCAGCCGTGGCGAAGGGGGCCAGTGTCGCCGCCAGGACGGACAGTCCGGCAAGGAAGAAGTATTCACTGCCGGTAGCCGCGGAGAGGGTTGCGTTGCGCACGGCGCCAGCACCGAAAATCAGGACCGGAATATACAGGGGCAGGATCAGCAAGGCCAGCAAGAGGGCGCCGCCGCGCAGCCCAACGGTGAGCGCGCTGCCGATGGAGCCAACGAGGCTGAAGACCGGGGTTCCGAGCACCAGCGACCACAGCAGTGCGTTGCGTTCTGCTGCCCCGACACCGTAGGCCAAGGCGGACAGGGCCGCCATGGCGATGAGCGGCAAGAGGCAGGCCACCCAGTGTGCAAACGCTTTGGCGGCGCAAGTAAGAGGGAGGGGCAGTGTGGCGAGCGCGAGTTGTTCGAGCGAGCCGTCCTCCCAGTCCGCTCGGAAGATATCCTCCAGACCAAGCGTCGTTGCGAGTAGCAGGCAGACCCAGACGATAGCGGGGCCTACCCGTTGCAGCAGCGCACCTTCGCTGCCGAGCGCGAAAGGAAAAAGTGCGCTCACCAGCGTGAAAAA
>JBDLQR010000063.1:0-3416 GCA_039800485.1 Pseudomonadota bacterium | reverse complement strand
TGCGACGCGGCGTGACCTGGCTGCGGCAGACCGCAGAGGCGCTGCAGGCAGACATTCCTGCCTGGTTGCAGGACGAACGCAGGCTGGTGCCGGCAGCGGACGAAGTTGAAACCCTGTCCCGTGAGGGCATGTCACTGGCCTCGGATGTCGATCGCCTGGCTGCGCGCATTGCGCGCCTGCGGACCCGGGGAGCTGCCTGATGCTCCTCACACCCGCGCGTTTGCTGCGTGTCTTTGCCATCCAGCGGGTGCTCATCCGCCATGGGTTTGACGAGATGCTGTTCGCCCTCCCATGGCTGCGCTCACTCGCCTTTCTGCGCATGCTCATGCCGTGGAACTGGCTCAGGCGGGAATATGCGCCGCGTGCCGCACGCCTGCGGGGCGTGCTCGAAGATCTGGGGCCGGTGTTCGTCAAGTTCGGCCAGATCCTGTCCACGCGCCGCGACCTGTTGCCGGATGACATCGCGGAAGAATTCGCGCGCCTGCAGGACCACGTACCCCCCTTCCCGGGCAGTGTGGCGCGCCAGATCATCGAACGTGCCTTCGGTCAGCCGCTGGAGGAGATCTTCGATGCGTTCGAGGAAGTCCCTCTGGCCTCGGCCTCCATCGCCCAGGTGCATGCCGCGCGCCTCAAGGATGGCAGGGAGGTCATTCTCAAGGTCGTCCGGCCGAATATCCGCCGCACCATCGAAGGGGATATCGCGCTCATGCGCCTGCTCGCGGTATCCGCAGAGCGCTACCTGAGCCACGGCCGCCTGCTCAAGCCGACCCGGGTCGTCACGGAAATCGAGAAGACCATCCTCGACGAGCTCGACATGCTGCGCGAGGCGGCCAATGCCTCGCAGCTGCGCCGGAATTTCGCGGACTCACCCTGGATGCATGTGCCGGAGATCCACTGGCGCTATACCCGTCCCAACGTGCTCGTGATGGAGCGCGTCGATGGCATCCCCATCAGCAACATCGAGGCGCTGAAGGCAGCAGGAGTGGATCTGCATGAACTCGCTGCCAAGGGCGTTGAACTCTTCTTCACCCAGGTGTTCCGCGATCACTTTTTCCACGCGGACGTCCATCCCGGCAATCTGTTCGTACGCCCCGGTGCCGAGGGTGAGCCTGCGGTATTCGTCCCTGTCGATTTCGGCATCATGGGTTCGATCAGCGAATACGATCAGCGTTACCTCGTGGAGAATTTCTCGGCCTTCCTGGACCGCGATTATCGTCGGGTGGCGGAGTTGCATGTGGAGTCGGGCTGGGTTCCGCGGGATACGCGGGTGGATGATCTGGAGTTCGCCATCCGCACGGTGTGCGAGCCCATCTTCGATCGTCCCGTGAAGGAAATCTCCGTTGGACAGTTGTTGATGCGTCTTTTCCAGACCGCACAGCGGTTCCACATGGAGATCCTTCCGCAGCTGCTGCTGTTGCAGAAGACGCTGGTGAACATCGAAGGTCTGGGGCGTCAGCTCGACCCCGATCTGGACCTCTGGCGCGAGGCGCGCGCGCCACTGACCCAGTGGATGAAGGACCGTGCGGGGCTGGGAAATGCGCTGCGCGGGGCGCGACAGAATCTGCCGCGCTGGATCGAGCGCCTGCCACAGCTGCCGGACATGGCATTCGAAGTGCTCGACCAGCTCAAGGATGGTCGACTGCAGGTCGCCACCCATGACGAGACCTTGCGTGAAATCCGCCGCGAGATTCGCGAAGTCCACCGCCGGCTCGTGTACGCAGTGACAGGGATCGGCCTGTTACTGGCGGGCGTCCTGATGGGAGGCGCGCAGGAGGGCATCACCCTCAATCTCGACCGGCTGTCCTGGACCAGCTGGGGCCCCGGCATACTGGGGTTGCTGGCTCTGGTGCTGGCACTCAGGTCGACGCGCCAACGCTGAGCCGTCCTCCAGTGCAACCTTGCGGGCCAGCAGCGCCTGCAGGCTGACGAGCTCCACGCCCGCCTCGGCGGGCGACCAACGTTCGAGCTCCGCGAGCGTCTCAGGGAAGGGATGACCTATGGCAAGCGCATGGCCTTCTGCCTTGGCAGTTGTGGCCAGTTCAGCAAGCGCTGCACGAACCGCCTCGCGCGTGCGCACATGATCCAGAAACACCTGTCGCGACAGCCCCGCGAGGCCCGCTTCTGCAGCGGCTGTGGCAGCCACGGTTTCGGGTGTGGTCCGGCTGTCGATGAAAAAGCGCGGGCCTCGCCGTTGCAGCGTTGCCATCAACCAGTGCATGGAATCCGGCTGACCCGTGAGGAGGCTCCCCATGTGATTGTTGACGCCAATGGCATGAGGGACGGAGGCAAGCGCCCGGGTGAGGACATCGGCCATGGACTGCTTGTCCATGCCCGTGCGCAGCGCAAGTTCGCCGAGCCCGGAGTCACGATCCACGGCCTCCATGGGCAGATGCAGCAGCACTTCCTTGCCTTGGCTGTAGGCCTCTCGGGCGAGCGCGGCACCATGCGGTGAAGCCGGCAGAACGGCGACTGCGTAAGGTCCCGGCAGCGCCACGACGGCCGTATCTTCCTGCAGCTTGTAGCCGATGTCGTCGATGAGGACGGCCACCACAGGGGGCGGGGGAGGTGCGCAGGCGGCGATGAGGATCGCCACAGCCAGGCCCGCCATTCAGGTCCGCACTCAGGGTGTGGCCGGGGTCTGCCGCGTCCTCAGCAGGGACATCCCCTTCAGCAGATTGAGCGCCTCATGCAACTCATAATCGCTGGCCGCGAGGCTGGCCGAATCCGCCTTGGTGGATGATTTGCCGGCTTTGCCCTTCGCCTTGCCGTTGGGATTGTCCAGATGGCCTTCCAGCTGGGCTTCGCTTACCAGCGAATCATCCATGGCTTTCTGGGCCTGGACTTCCACGCGGTCGATCACGATGTCGGGCTCCACACCCTGGGCCTGTATGGAGCGGCCATTGGGTGTGAAGTAGCGTGCGGTCGTGATCTTGATGGCCGCCTTGTTGTTCATGGGCAGGATGGTCTGCACCGAACCCTTGCCGAACGTCCGTCGCCCCATCAGCACCGCGCGCTGCCGATCCTGCAGCGCGCCGGCCACGATTTCCGAGGCCGAGGCCGAGCCCTCGTTGATCAGCACCACCAGGGGAGCCCCGTCGATGAGGTCCGGTGGCTTGGCCTCGAATGACATCTTGGCGTCCGCGACTCTGCCCTCGGTGTAGACGATTTTGCCGGCGTCGAGGAAGGCGTCGGAGATGGCAACCGCGGCGCCAAGCACGCCGCCCGGATTGTTGCGCAGGTCGAGCACCAGCCCCTTGAGTCCGCCCTTGGCCTCCTGCTTGAGCTTCTCCAGCTCCTTGACGAAATCCTCTCCGGTATTGGCCTGGAAGGCGGAAACGCGAAGGTAGCCAAAGCCCGGCGCGAGCTCGCGGCTGCGCACACTGCGGATCTTGATGAGATCACGCACCAGTGTGAGC
>JBDLQR010000062.1:0-10115 GCA_039800485.1 Pseudomonadota bacterium | reverse complement strand
GTCTGGGCCATTGGCACCGGGCAGACTGCCAGCCCGGAGCAGGCTCAGGCCGTGCACGACAACATCCGGAAACTCATCAGTGCGCAAGCGCCGGCAGCAGCCGGGGCGCTGCGCATTCTTTACGGCGGCAGCGTCAAGCCGGGCAACGCTGTCGAACTGTTCGCCATGCCTGACATCGACGGCGGTCTGATCGGGGGCGCTGCCCTCCAGGCCGAAGATTTCTGTGCGATCGCTGCCGCGGCAGCCGCATCCAAACGGAGCTGATCCATGTTGCAGACCATTTTGCTGGTCGTTCACATCCTTCTCGCCCTGGCACTGATCGCCATCATCCTCCTGCAGCAGGGCAGGGGAGCGACTGCGGGCGCAGCCTTCGGCAGTGGTGCCTCCGGTACCGTGTTCGGCGCGCGCGGGTCGGCCACCTTTCTGTCACGCACCACTTCCATCCTCGCTGTGCTTTTCTTCGGCAACTGTCTGTTCCTCGCATGGCTTGCAACTGGCAATGCCGCCCCCAAAAGCATCGCCGATCAGATCGAGCAGCAGGCGGTCACGACAGACGCCGTGGAAAAATCAATCAATGAGGCCCTCGAGCAAGCCGCGCCGCCGGCGGATCCCGCCGCGCCTCCCATCCCGGCCGTGAGTGCACCGGCCGTGAGCGCACCGGCGGCCTCTGAAGACACGCCTGCTGACGTGCCCGCGACACCTGCGCCGGCGGAAAAACCCTGAGCAGATTGCGGCGGTTCTGGAATACGGTTGCAGGGTTGAGGCAGCGCGAAAAAAAAGCGGGTCGACGCGCGATTTTTATGCAGAGCTCGCGTATCATCCGCGGCTGACCCAAGCAGGTTCCTGATCTCCTTCAGAGACTGGATACGCCGACGTGGTGGAATTGGTAGACACGCCATCTTGAGGGGGTGGTGGGGAAACCCGTGTGAGTTCGAGTCTCACCGTCGGCACCAACCCAAGGCTGTGGTCAGCGTGCGGGCACTCCCTCTTCCCGCTCCCAGCAGACAGCGAACAATGAGAACACTGCCTTGCTAGAGCTCTATCTGCCGATATTGATGTTTCTGGGTGTCGGTGTAGCCGTCGGGATCGTTTCCCTCGGCGCCAGCGGCGGCCTGGGGCGCCTGCTCAAGGTCTATCGCGACGACCCGGAAAAAACCGCTCCTTACGAATGCGGCTTCGAGGCCTTCGAAGACGCCCGCATGAAGTTCGACGTCCGGTATTACCTCGTCGCCATCCTCTTCATCCTGTTCGATCTCGAAATTGCCTTCTTCTTTCCGTGGGCCGTCGTGCTGGATGAAATCGGCATGCAGGGCTTCGTGGCGATGATGATATTCCTCGCCATTCTGGTCGTCGGCTTCATCTACGAGTGGAAAAAAGGTGCGCTCGAATGGGAATGAACGACATGGCGGAGCGCGGCTTCGTCACCACCAGCATCGACAACGTCATCAACTGGGCCCGCACGGGCTCGCTGTGGCCCATGACTTTCGGTCTTGCGTGCTGCGCGGTGGAGATGATGCAAGCGGGTGCTTCGCGGTACGACCTGGACCGCTTTGGCATCGTTTTCCGGCCGAGCCCCCGACAGTCGGATGTGATGATCGTGGCCGGCACTCTGGTCAACAAGATGGCCCCGGCCCTGCGCAAGGTCTACGACCAGATGACCGAGCCAAAATGGGTCATTTCCATGGGGTCCTGCGCCAATGGCGGCGGGTATTACCACTATTCCTACTCTGTGACGCGAGGCTGCGATCGCATCGTGCCCGTTGACGTCTACGTGCCCGGCTGTCCGCCTACTGCAGAAGCGCTTCTGTTCGGCGTGATTCAGTTGCAGGAAAAGATCAAGCGCACGAACACCATCAGTCGCTGAAAGGTGCAAGCATGAACCGCAGCCAGGCCGACGCGCTGAGTGCGCTGATTGCCCCCCTCATCGGAGACGACCTCGAGAACAGCGAGTTAGCTGCTGGCGAACTCACGATCACGGTCCGGCCGGCCGGCATCGATCGTCATCTGCGCGCCCTCAGAGATGCACCCGAACTGGCGTTTGCGCAGTTGAGTGACCTCTCGGGTGTTGATTACAGCACCTACGGGCAGGCCGACTGGATCACCCACCAGGCAACCGCCTCGGGCTTCAGCCGAGCCGTGAGCCGCGGCCAGGAAAGCGATGCACAAGAGGGCGCTGGCCGCCGCTTTGCGGTGGTCTACCAGCTGCTGTCCATCCACCGCAACCAACGGCTGCGGGTCAAGGTCCTGCTGCCGGATGAGGCGCCGCTGCTGCCCACCGTGGTGGAGGTCTTTCCGGTGGCTGACTGGTATGAACGGGAGGCTTTCGATCTTTTCGGTATCCTGTTTGAAGGACACCCGGATTTGCGCCGCATCCTGACCGACTACGGCTTCATTGGTCACCCGTTCCGCAAGGACTTTCCGCTCGAAGGATATGTAGAAGTGCGTTACGACCCGGAGCGTAAACGCGTGGTCTACCAGCCGGTCTCCATTGAACCTAGAACCCTGGTCCCGCGTGTCATCCGCGATGATCGCGGTGCCGGCACTGCCCACTGAGTGAACGCTGAAAGCGACTGGAAGCGAGACTACCGTGCCTGAAATTCGCAACATGACGCTGAACTTCGGTCCCCAGCATCCGGCTGCCCATGGCGTGCTCCGCCTGGTACTGGAGATGGATGGCGAAGTGATCGAGCGTGCCGACCCTCACATCGGCCTTCTGCATCGCGGAACCGAGAAGCTCGCGGAGAACAAGCCGTTCAACCAGAGCATCGGCTACATGGACCGTCTCGATTACGTGTCCATGATGTGTAATGAACATGCCTACGTGATGGCCATCGAGCGTCTGCTCGGGATCACGCCGCCGATGCGGGCCCGGTACATCCGCGTGATGTTCGACGAGATCACGCGCGTGCTGAACCACCTCATGTGGCTCGGGGCGCACGGACTCGACATCGGCGCGATGACAATTTTCCTCTACTGCTTCCGCGAGCGGGAAGATCTCATGGACTGCTATGAAGCAGTCTCCGGCACGCGCATGCATGCCACCTACTATCGTCCGGGTGGCGTTTATCGGGACCTTCCCGAGCGCATGCCGCAATACGAGGCGTCGCGCTGGCGCAATGAGAAGGACGTCAAGGAGCTCAACCGCAGCCGGCAGGGCTCCATGCTGGACTTCATCGAGGACTTTGCGGACCGTTTCCCGGCTTGCGTAGACGAGTACGAAACACTGCTGACCGACAACCGCATCTGGAAGCAGCGCACCGTGGATATCGGGATCGTGACGCCCGAGCGGGCCCTCGCCCTCGGCTTCACGGGCCCCATGCTGCGCGGGTCCGGCGTGGAATGGGATCTGCGCAAGAAGCAGCCCTATGAAGTCTACGCCGACCTCGACTTTGACATCCCGGTTGGCGTGAACGGCGACTGCTACTCGCGTTATCTGGTGCGTGTGGAGGAAATGCGGCAATCCGCCCGCATCATCAAGCAGTGCGTACAGTGGCTGCGGCAGAACCCGGGCCCCGTGATCATCGATGACCACAAGCTCACCCCGCCACGCCGTGGGGAGATGAAGGGCGATATGGAATCCCTCATCCACCACTTCAAGCTCTTCACCGAGGGTTACTGCGTCCCGCCGGGTGAGGTTTACGCCGCGGTGGAGCATCCCAAGGGCGAGTTCGGCATCTATCTCGTCTCCGACGGCGCCAACAAGCCTTACCGGGTCAAGGCTCGTGCGCCCGGTTTTGCGCATCTTTCCGCCATGAACGAGATGGCCCAGGGCCATATGCTCGCCGACGTCGTCGCCATCATCGGCACGATGGATATCGTGTTCGGCGAGATCGACCGGTAATGCAGGATGACTGACATGCAGACTCCAGACACCTCGCTGCTCTCGTCCCACGCACGGGCAGTGATCGACGAATGGGTGGCCAAGTACCCGGAGGACCGCAAGCAGTCCGCGGTGCTCGCCGCCCTGCGCGAAGTCCAGCACGAGAACCACGGCTTCCTCACGACCGAGTTGATGGACGCGGTGGCTGCCTATCTGGGACTGCCGCGGATCGCAGTCTATGAAGTGGCCAGCTTCTATTCGATGTTCGAGACCAGGCCGGTCGGCCATCACAGCATCTCGGTCTGTACCAATATTTCCTGCATGCTGCGCGGCGGCGATGAATTGCTCGCCCATGTGGAGAAGCGCCTCGGCATCAAGACGGGACAATCCACGGCGGATGGCCGGATCTACCTGAAGCCGGAAGAGGAGTGTCTCGCGGCCTGCTGTGGTGCGCCCATGATGATGGTTGACCACGTCTATCACGAGAACCTGACCCCCGAGAAGGTCGACGAAATTCTCGCGGGCCTGAGCTGAGTGAATGCCATGACGATTGAAGCAAGCACTGTCCCGCGCAACCTGAACTGCTATGCGACCCTCGGCCATGACGTGCCATGGTCCATGGAAACCTATCGCAAGATTGGCGGCTATACGGCCTGGGAAAAGATTCTGCGCGAGAAGATCCCGCCGGCCGACGTCATCGAGATCGTCAAGTCAGCGGGGCTCCGGGGGCGCGGCGGCGCGGGCTTTCCGACCGGGGTGAAGTGGAGCTTCATGCCCAAGGGCCCCGGGCAGAAATATGTGGTCTGCAATTCGGATGAGAGCGAGCCCGGCACCTGCAAGGATCGCGATATCCTCCGCTTCAACCCGCATGCGCTGGTGGAGGGCATGGCCATCGCGGGCTATGCCATTGGCGCCACCGTAGGCTACAACTACATGCGGGGCGAGTTCATGGACGAGCCCTATGAACACTTCGTCGCCGCACTGAAGGATGCTTACGCCGCCGGCTACCTTGGCCGCAACATCCTTGGCTCTGGCGTCGACTTCGACCTTTATGACCATCTTGGCGCAGGTGCCTACATCTGCGGTGAGGAGACGGCGCTGCTGGAGTCGCTCGAAGGAAAGAAAGGGCAGCCGCGCTTCAAGCCGCCGTTCCCGGCCACCTTCGGACTTTATGGTCGCCCGACCACCATCAACAACACCGAATCGCTGTCCTCGGTGCCGGCGATCATCCGCAACGGTGCCGAGTGGTTCCAGAGCTACGGCAAGCCGAACAATCTGGGTACCAAGATCTTTTCTGTCAGCGGCCATGTGGCGCGGCCCGGTAATTTCGAGGTCCCGCTGGGAACCCCGTTCCGCACCTTGCTGGAACTCGCCGGTGGCATGCGCGATGGGCGCACACTGAAGGCAGTGATTCCGGGTGGGTCGTCCGTGCCGGTGCTGCCAGGCCAGGTGATGATGGAACTCGACATGGATTACGACTCGATCTCCAAGGCGGGTTCCATGCTGGGCTCAGGTGCGGTCATCGTGATGGACGACACCACCGACATGGTGAAGGTCCTGCGCCGCATCTCGCGGTTCTATTACGCGGAGTCCTGCGGCCAGTGCACGCCCTGTCGCGAGGGCACCGGCTGGCTCTACCGCATGCTCTGCCGCATCGTGGACGGCGAGGGGCGCCCGGAAGACATCGATCGCCTGGATAACGTCGCCTCCAAGATCGAAGGACGCACGATTTGTGCGCTCGGCGATGCGGCCGCAATGCCCGTACGCAGCTTCGTGAAGCAGTTCCGATCCGAGTTTGAACATTACATCCAGCACGGGTACAGCCTGCTGGACGCCCCGCGCGCTTCTGCCGCGGCCTGACTCCCACCCCCTGACCTATAACCCTGATTACGGCGGCACCAGCAACACATGAGCGCGACGGTCACTGAAGCCCCCAAAGTGGAAGATACGGTCACCATCGAAGTCGATGGACAGGCGCTCACGGCGCGCAAGGGCGCAATGCTCATCGACGTGACGGACGCCGCCGGCATCTACATCCCGCGATTCTGCTATCACAAGAAGCTGAGCGTGGCGGCTAACTGCCGCATGTGCCTGGTCGAAGTGGAACGCGCGCCGAAGCCGCAGCCGGCCTGCGCCACGCCGGTGATGGATGGCATGAAGGTGCTCACGAAGTCACCCAAGGCGATTTCCGGTCAGCAGGCCACCATGGAGTTCCTGCTCATCAACCATCCGCTGGATTGCCCGATTTGCGATCAGGGCGGCGAGTGCGAGCTGCAGGATCTAGCCCTTGGTTACGGCTCCTCGGTGTCCCAGTACACGGAGCGCAAGCGGGTGGTACGGGACAAGAACATCGGGCCGCTGGTGCAGACCGATATGACCCGCTGCATCCACTGCACCCGCTGCGTGCGTTTCGGGGAAGAGATCGCCGGCCTGCGTGAGCTCGGAGCCACAGGCCGTGGCGAAAACATGGAAATCGGGACCTATGTCGCACAGGCAGTCACTTCGGAGCTCTCCGGCAATGTGATCGACCTCTGCCCCGTGGGTGCGCTGACCTCCAAGCCCTACCGCTACTCAGCACGGGCATGGGAACTGCGGCAGCACGACACCATCGCTGCGCACGATTGCGTAGGCTCCGCCCTGCACGTGCATGTGAAGGGGCAGGTGGTGAAGCGGGTAGTCCCGCGCGAGAACGAGTCGGCGAACGAGACGTGGATTTCGGACCGTGATCGCTTCAGCTATCAGGGCCTCAACAGCCCGGACCGCCTCCACACGCCGCGCCTGCGGGAAAATGGCATCTGGCGCGAGTGTGACTGGACAGAGGCCCTTGGCAGCCTCAAGCACATGCTGCTGCAATCCGGCCCCTCGACCGGGGCGCTGGCCTCACCCTCAGCCACGACGGAAGAGCTTTTCCTGCTGCAGAAACTGATCAGGGCGCTGGGCAGCAATAACATCGACCATCGGCTGCGCCAGATTGATTTCACTGCGGATGCCAACGAACCCGTAGCGCCTGGCCTCGCAGGCAGTCTTGCCGATCTGGAACAGGCGGACGCCGTCGTCATCGTGGGCGGCTACCCGCGTCACGACCAGCCACTGGTGAATCATCGCGTGCGCAAGGCGGCCGGCCGGGGCGCGCCGGTCGTCGTACTCGACACGCTGGCGCAGGAATACAACTTTGACCTTGCTGCCCGGCTCACGAGTGCCCCGGCGGACTTCAACGCCACCCTCGGCGCCGTGGTGCGGGCCTGCGCGGAGCGCGCCGGGCGGCCGGTGGAAGACCTCGCCCGCTACCCGAGCACAGCGGAGGCGGCGCAGGTCGCGGGCCTGCTGGCAGAACGCCAGCGGGTGCATCTGCTCGCCGGAAGCCGACTGCAGTCGCATGCTGACCGCGCCGTGACCCTGGGACTCCTGTCTCGTCTGGCCACGCTGTGCCGGGCGCGTCTTGGTGTGCTGGCCGAAGGCGCAAACGCTGCTGGCGCGTGGCTGGCCGGCGCCATCCCGCATCGCCTGCCCGGCGGTGCACGAAGCGGGCAGACGGGTGCCCACGCGATGGCCATGACGCAATCCGGGCTGCAGACTTTGCTGTTGCTCGGCTGCGAACCACAGGCCGATCATGCCGATCCGGTCGCGCTCAGGGCGGCACTGGCCGCGGCGCGGAACGTGGTGGCCTTCACATCTTTCGTCACCCCTGCGCTGGAAGCCGAGGCCAGCCTCATGCTGCCCATGGCCGCCTTCGCTGAAAACGAAGGCACCTTCGTGAACCTCCAGGGTGACTGGCAGACCTTCGCCGCCGCGGTGAAGCCGCCGGGAGAAGCACGTGCTGCGTGGAAGATCCTGCGTATGGTGGGCGAGCAATGCGGTTTCAACGGCTTCGATGCCGTCAAGGTCTCGGACGTGACGGACGTCGTCCGCGGCACCTGCGCAAACATGCAAGAGGCCTCAAGCAGCTACCCGATGGTGACTGGTGTGGGCGAGACGGCCGCGGGTTCCGGCGAAAGCCTGTGGCGTATCACCCAGGTCCCCATGTATCGGGTGGACGGCCTGGTGCGCCGCGCCCATGCCTTGCAGCAGATGCCCCAGGCCGGCGATGACAAAGTTCACCTGCATCCGGACACCGTGGCGGCGCTTGGGCTGAGCGATGGCGCACGTGTGCGCGTGTTCGCCGGCAATGAACAGGCCGTGAGCGAGGTCCTTTCGGACACGGCCGTGCCAAGCGGATGCTGCCTCATCCACGCCGGCACCGCCCTGGCGGCGCAATTGCCGGCCACCGCCCGGGTCAGCCTGCGTGCGGAAGGGAGCGCGGCATGATGGAGATGCTCGAAAGCCAGCTCTCGTTTCTGCCTGCACCGTTGCTGACGGTGACCCTCATCATGCTGAAAATCGTCGTCATCCTGCTGCCGATCATGGGGGGCGTCGCATATCTCACGCTGCTCGAACGCAAGGTCATCGGTTACATGCAGGTGCGGCTCGGCCCCAACCGGGTGACTTTCTTCGGCATCCCGCAGCTGGGTGGCCTTGGTCAGCCCATCGCAGACGCTTTCAAGCTCCTCATGAAGGAGATGATCATTCCGGCGGGTGCGAACAAGATCCTCTTCCTGATGGCGCCTATCGTGGCGCTGGCGCCGGCGCTGGCCGCCTGGGCGGTGATGCCATTCGGCAGCGAGCTCGTGCTCGCCGACATCAATGCGGGACTGCTCTACATCCTTGCCCTGACCTCCCTCGGCGTCTACGGCATCATCATCGCGGGCTGGGCTTCCAATTCCAAATACGCCTTCCTCGGCGCCATGCGTTCGGCCGCGCAGATCGTCAGCTACGAAATCGCGATGGGCTTTGCGCTGGTCGGCGTGCTGGTGGCTGCCGGCAGCCTCAATCTCGGCGAAATCGTGGAATCCCAGCGCGGCAATCTGCTGACCTGGTTCTGGCTGCCTCTCTTCCCGCTGTTCCTCATCTACTTCATCTCGGGCGTTGCTGAAACCAATCGCGCACCGTTTGACGTCAGCGAAGGCGAATCGGAAATCGTTGCTGGTTTCCACGTCGAATACGCAGGGATGGGCTTCGCACTCTTCTTCCTCGCCGAATACGCCAACATGATGCTCATTGCCGCGCTGACCACGGTGATGTTCTTCGGCGGCTGGATGTCGCCGCTGCCCGCGGCCTGGACGGACGTTCCGGTCATTGGCACCCTGCTGGGCGACGGGCTCCATTGGTTCGTGTTCAAGGCCTTCTTCTTCCTGTTCTGCTTCCTCTGGTTCCGCGCCACATTCCCGCGCTATCGCTACGACCAGATCATGCGCCTGGGATGGAAGGTGTTCCTGCCGATCACGATCGTCTGGATTGTGGTGGTGTCGAGCCTGGTCGTTCTTGAAGTACCGCCGTGGTTCAGCAGCCATGGCACGGGAGCGTGACGATGAATGCAGTAGTCAGCTATCTGAAAAGCCTGACCCTGTTCGAACTGGTCAAGGGTCTCAGCCTGACCGGCCGATACCTGTTTGATCGCAAGATCACGATCCAGTATCCGGAGGAGAAGACACCGCAGTCACCCCGTTTCCGTGGCCTGCACGCGCTGCGCCGCTATCCCAACGGGGAGGAGCGCTGCATCGCCTGCAAGCTGTGCGAGGCGGTCTGTCCGGCGCTTGCGATCACCATCGAGTCCGAGCCGCGCGCAGACGGCACCCGCCGCACCACCCGCTATGACATCGACCTCACGAAGTGCATTTTCTGCGGCTTCTGCGAGGAGTCCTGTCCGGTGGACTCCATCGTCGAGACGCGCCATTTCGAATACCACGGCGAACAGCGTGGCGACCTCCTCATGACCAAGGACAAGCTGCTCGCCAACGGTGATCGCTTCGAGGCACAGATCGCCGCCGACCGGGCAGCCGAAGCGGCCTACCGATAAGCGCCGGCCCAGGAAACCGCCACATCATGTTCGAACAAATCGTCTTCTACACTTTCGCGGCCGGGCTCATTCTCGCGGCCTTCATGGTCATCACCGTCCGCAACCCGGTGCATGCTGCGCTCTTTCTGGTCGCCGGCTTCTTCGCCAGCGCCGGCTTGTGGCTGCTGCTGGAGGCGGAGTTTCTCGCCATCGCCCTGGTTCTCGTTTATGTCGGTGCGGTGATGGTGTTGTTCCTCTTCGTCGTGATGATGCTGGACATCAACCTGACGGTGCTCAGGGAAGGCTTTACCGCCAATCTGCCCGTGGCCGGCATCGTCGCATTCCTCATGCTTGCTGCCATCGGGCTCGTGGTGGGGCGCCATCACTTCGGTTTGTCCGAGATTCCGATGGCAGCAAGCATGA
>JBDLQR010000061.1:0-4772 GCA_039800485.1 Pseudomonadota bacterium | reverse complement strand
GTGTTCGTGCACGACACGCTGGAAGCCCAGAGCCAGACGAACGGTGGGCGCCCCATCGCGAATGATGTGTTCTTCACGCGACTGGTTCAGCGCATCATCCACCTGCTGGCCACCCGCACGCCCGCGGGCACCGCCTACGAGCTGGATGTCCGCCTGCGCCCCAGCGGTACTGCCGGCATGCTCGTGACCTCCATCGAGGCTTTCACCGAATATCAACAGCGGGAAGCCTGGACCTGGGAGCACCAGGCGCTGGTGCGGGCGCGAGCCGTGGCCGGGGATCCGCTGACCCGGACGCGCTTTGAACATATCCGCCGGGAGATCCTGCGCCGACCTCGCGACCCGCAGAAACTGCGGGAGGAAATTCTCGAGATGCGCGCGCGGATGCGCGAGGCACTGGACCGCTCCACCGAGGAAACCTTCGACCTCAAGCACGGGGTGGGCGGTATTACCGATATCGAATTTATGGTGCAATACGCTGTGCTGCGCTGGGCCTGCCGATATCAGGTCCTGTGCGCTTACACCGACAACCTGCGCCTCCTCGATTTGATCGCTGATCTCGGCCTCATTTCGCGTGCGGACAGCGAGGCCCTGCGAGCGGCCTATTTCGCGTTCCGCGCGGAAGTGCATCGCTGCGCGCTGCAGGAAATCGATGGTCTTGTCGAGTCAACACGCTTCCACGAGGAGCGCCAGGCGGTCGCGGCCGTGTGGGCCCGCGTGATGCAAACCCAGCGGTGAAGGAGAAGAGACATGAGTTACGCCGATCGCGATGGCGTCATCTGGATGGACGGGCAAATGGTGGAGTGGCGCTCGGCGAACACCCACGTCCTGACCCATTCGCTGCATTACGCCACGGCTGCCTTCGAGGGTGTGCGCGCCTACCAGACGCCCAAGGGCACGGCGATCTTCAGACTTGCGGACCACACGCGCCGTTTGTTCAACACCACCCATATCCTGGGCATGAAGATTCCCTTCGATCAGGCCACCGTGAACCAGGCCTGCGTGGACTGCGTGAAGCACAACAAGCTGGAAACGGCCTACCTGCGTCCGCTCGCCTATTACGGCTCTGAAGGCATGGGGCTGCATGCGGCAAATCTCTCCGTGCATGTGATGGTGGCAGCGTGGTACTGGGGCGCATACCTCGGCGGAGAGGCTCTGGAAAAAGGCATCCGCATCAAGACGTCGTCCTTCACGCGCAACCACGTGAACAGCGTGTTTTCCAAGGCCAAGGCCACGGGCAACTACCTGAATTCGATCATGGCGCTGCAGGAAGTCTCGCGCGATGGCTACGATGAGGCCCTGCTGCTCGATCACGATGGCATGGTGGCCGAGGGCAGTGGTGAGAACATCTTCATCGTGCGCAACGGCACGCTCTACACGCCTGATCCGGTCTGCGCGCTGGAGGGCATCACGCGCGAAACCGTGATGCTGCTGGCGCGCGAAGAGGGAATCCCGGTGGTGGAGAAGCGCTTCACCCGTGATGAGTTCTACATTGCGGATGAGGCTTTCTTTACCGGCACGGCCGCGGAAGTCACGCCCATTCGTGAGCTCGACAACCGCACCATCGGCAGTGGCGCACCAGGCCCCATCACCAAGCGCCTGCAGCAGGCCTACCTCGATACCGTGCAGGGTCGCAGGCCCTGTCCGGATGGATGGCTGACCCTCTGCAACTGAGCAATTCCGGCACGGTGAGCGGTATGCTCACCCTCTGGCGCTTCTGTGACGGCAAGCCCGGGCATGAGCGCCAGACCGCAGGCCTCGTCGCAGCCTTGCAGGCCCGCACCCCCTTGCGTGTGAGACACATCCCGACCAGCACGGTCCGCTGCGCTTCCTGGCATTGGCTGCGCGCGCACTGGCCCGAACCAGCGCCCGAGCATCCCCCGGATCTCATCCTGGGTGGGGGCCGGGCGTGCCAGTGGCCCATGCTCGCTGCGGGGCGCGCGCTGGGCGGACGCACCGTGTACTGCATGCGTCCGGGATTGCCGCACACCCTGTTCGACCTCTGCCTGATTCCCCAGCACGACAATCCCCGCCGCGGACCGCATGTGGAACCAACCATTGGCGTGCTCAACGACATCACGCTCACAGGCCGTGAGCCCAAGGTTCACGATCTGATTCTGGTAGGGGGCCCTTCGCGCCACCATGGCTGGGACGAAACGGCCTTGCTGGCGCAGCTGGAGACCGTGGTCGCACGCGCGACCGGGCCGTTACTGATGGGTGATTCACGCCGCACTCCCCGCAGTACGCACGAGGCCTTGATGCGACTCGCCGCGCGTCCAGCGGCGGCTCCGGTGAGTTTTCACGCAGCAGACTCCAGTCCGTCTGATTGGCTGCGCACCACCCTCGCTAGCGCGCGCTCTGTATGGGTGACCGCCGACAGCGTATCGATGATCTTTGAAGCCCTCACCGCCGGTGCAGGCGTGGGTCTGCTCGAAGTGCCAAGGCGTCGGCAGGATCGCATCACACGGCTCACGGACATGCTGCTGCACTCCGGCCAGATCACGAGCTTTGCAGACTGGCAGGCCGGCGAAGCGTTGCAGGCGCCCAATCCACCCTTGGCTGAGGCGGCCCGCTGTGCAGATCTCATCCTGGGGCGGTGGTCATGAGTGGCCGCGCGCTGACGGTGGTGCAGCTGCTGCCGGAGCTGGAAGTCGGCGGGGTAGAACAAGGGACGCTGGAAATCGCGGAGGCGCTGGTGGCGGCCGGCCATCGCGCCGTGGTGGTTTCTGGCGGAGGCCGTCTGGTGCCCGCACTGGAGGCTGCGGGCGCGCAGCACGTGAAACTCGCTATCGGGCGCAAGCGCCTGTCCAGTCTCGCGCTGGTGCCTCGCTTGCGTGCGTTGTTCCGGCAAGAGGCCGTGGATGTGGTGCATGCGCGATCCCGCCTGCCAGCCTGGCTGGGTCACCTGGCCCTGCGTGGCATGCCGGTGGCGCAGCGTCCACATTGGGTGACTACGGTCCATGGGCCTTACACCGTCAATCGATACAGCCGCATCATGGCGAGCGGTGAGCGCGTGATCGCCATCTCTGATTTCATCCGCGACTATGTTGTGCAGGCTTGGCCCGAGGTGCCCCATTCACGCATCCGGGTGATCCCGCGTGGCGTGTCACCCCTGCGCTTTCCCTGGGGCTATTGCCCTTCCGCCGACTGGTTGGCGCGCTGGTCCACTGAGGGCCCACCACCGGGGCGACGTCTTCTGACACTGCCGGCACGGCTGACACGCTGGAAAGGACAGCTCGACTTCATCGACATGATGGCGCAGCTGGTGGGGCAGGGTTTGCCGGTGCATGGCTTGCTGGTGGGTGGACCACATCCCCGCAAGCGCGAATTCGAAGCAGAGCTGAAAGCGCGCATTGCTTCACTCGGGCTGTCGGACCATGTGCAGTTACTGGGCCAGCGCAGTGACATGCGCGAGCTGCTGGCGATTTCAGATGTGGTGTACTCCCTAACACGCGAGCCCGAGGCTTTCGGGCGCACCACGGTTGAAGCCCTGAGTCTGGGTCGCCCAGTCATCGGCTGCGACCACGGCGGCACCGGCGAGATTCTGCGGACGGTGTTCCCTGCGGGTCTGGTGCCGGTGGGAGACATCACTGCAGCCGCGCAGCGTACTGCTGCGTTTCTGGCTGCCTGCCCACCCGTGCCCCGGGAGCAACCCTTCACCTTGCAGCGCCTGCAGTCAGCGACTCTTCAGGTTTATGAGGAACTCTGCCAGTCCTCATCCGCGCACGGAGACTCCCTGCATGAATGATGTTCCTTCAGGCTCCATCGCGCTGCGCGGCCTCGCGCCACTCCTGGCTATCACTCCCTGTTTGATGGCCGTGAGCCCAGCGACTGTTGGCGTGTTCGTCCCGCTTTATGCGCTTGTCTGGCTCGGTTTCCGGCCGCAGCGTTCCTTGTGGTGGCAGGCGGCGCGGTCGCCCTTGTCGTTGCTGCTCATGACCGTTGTCGCGTGGGGTGCGCTCAGCAGTTCATGGGCGATTGATGGATCGCTCGCGCTGGAAAAATCGCTGAAATTTGGTCTTGTCTGCCTGCCGCCCTTGTGGACGGCGCAGATCCTGAGGTTGCGCGGAATGGATGCGACAGGGTCAGCGCGCCTGTTCCTGTGGGGGATGGTCGCGGGCACCGCTCTGCTTTCCTTGCAGACCTTTGGTGATGTGCTGCTGAGAGATCTGCTGCTGGGCCGCGACACGCAGCACGCGGCGATCAAGACCAATGTACCAAGTGCAGCGCTTGCGATCCTGGCCTGGGTGCTGCCCTTGGCCCGCTCGCATCTTGCCGGCCATTCGCGCTTGGTGTGCCTGCTCGTGCTGGCGGTGATCGGCGGCTGTACGTTGGCCGGCGACGGTCTGGCTCCTGTACTTGCCTTCGCGGCGGGGGGCTGCTGTTTCCTGCTTGCGCGCGCAGCGCCCATGTCCTGCGGTGCGCTCATCCTGGTGGGTGCTATTGCTGCCCATATCGCCGCGCCGCGGCTCCAGAGTCTCGAGCTTTCGCGGGGCTTGGAAGCTTCCATCCAGCACCGGATGGACATCTGGGCCCTGGCCAGTGAATTGTCGGCTCAACGACCTTGGAGCGGGTTCGGCTTCAGCAACAGCGGCGTCATACCCGCGCAGGAAGGCGCGATGGCCCTGACGGGACTGCCCAGGGAATTTCCGCTTTACCCTCACAATATCCTGATGCAGGTTCAGCTGGAGCTGGGCATCCCGGGCACGCTGTTATTCTATGCGTTCCTCGCATTGCTGCTCATGGGAGCCCTCAGGCTACCCTCCGCTGCGCGC
>JBDLQR010000060.1:0-3464 GCA_039800485.1 Pseudomonadota bacterium | reverse complement strand
CCGATATCCGCCACAACGAGCACGAACACCAGCAGCTCGGACACCATGACCACCACGAACAACGCGCGCGTGCCGCAAAGATCCGGCAGGAAGGCCGAGCTGTCACCGCGGGGTCCTTTGTCCATGTGCATCCAAGCTCCCATGTGGTTTCGCAAAGCCTTGCCGGCGCAAGCAGGCGGCCACCCGCCCCGGTAGCCACGGGGCACTAGGATATACTGCAAGCTGTTTTTCCAAGCGATTGCCAGCGTGACAAATTCCACCCACTCCTCGCCGGGCAAGAGCCCGGAGGCCCCTCCTTCCGGACCTGCCAGTGGCGCCAACTCGGCGTGGGGAGGCCGCTTTGAAGGACCCACCGACGCGTTCGTCGCCGAATTCACGGCCTCCGTCGGGTTTGATCAGCGACTCTATGCCCAGGACATCGCGGGCTCCATCGCGCACGCCCGGATGCTGGCTGCCAGTGGCATCCTCAGCGAGGATGAGTGCACGGCGATTGTCGCAGGCCTGAAGGACATCCTCACCGAATGCGAGACCGGACAGTTTCGCTGGTCGGTGGCACTGGAAGATGTCCACATGAACATCGAGAGTGCGCTGGTGGCCCGTATCGGCGCGGTCGGCAAGAAGCTGCATACCGCACGTTCACGCAATGACCAGGTGGCCACGGATATCCGCCTGTACCTGCGGGATCAGGTGGACAGCCTATGCATGCGCCTGGACACCCTGCTCGCAGGACTCATCGATCTGGCCGAACGCGAGGCCGATACGGTGATGCCGGGCTTCACCCATCTGCAAGCGGCCCAGCCCATCACCTTCGGTCACCACATGCTGGCCTGGTTCGAGATGCTGTTGCGGGACCGCGAACGTTTGCGCGATGCGCGGCAGCGGATCAACGTGTTGCCCTTGGGTGCCGGTGCGCTGGCCGGCACGAGCTTTCCCATCCGGCGCGAGCTCACTGCTGAACTGCTGGGTTTTGCCGCGGTGGCCGAAAACTCGCTGGATGCGGTGTCTGATCGCGACTTCGCCATCGAGTTCACAGCCGCGGGTGCGCTGATGATGGTGCATCTCTCGCGCATGTCTGAAGAGCTGGTGCTGTGGAATTCGCAGCAGTTCGGTTTCATCGATCTGGACGATGCCTTCTGCACCGGCTCCAGCATGATGCCGCAGAAGAAGAACCCGGATGTGCCGGAGCTGGTGCGCGGCAAGAGCGGCCGGGTGGTAGGGCATCTCATGTCACTCATCACCCTGATGAAGAGCCAGCCGCTTGCCTACAACAAGGACAACCAGGAAGACAAGGAGCCCCTCTTCGACACGGTGGATACGCTGCAGGCCTGCCTGCGTGCCTTTGGCGATCTCATCCCCACCCTCAAGGTGCGGCGTGAACGCATGCGCGAGGCGGCAGAGGCGGGCTTCACCAATGCCACGGATTTTGCCGACTACCTGGTGCGTATCGGAGTGCCTTTCCGCGATGCCCATGCCATCGTCGGCGCGGCGGTCAAACTCGCAATCGAGCGGCAGTGCCGTCTCGAAGCCCTCACGCTTCAGGACTTCCAGGCGTTACATCCGCAAATCACGGAGGCTGTCTATCCGGTTCTCGACATCGCGAATGTGGTGGCCGCACGTGATCATCTGGGCGGAACTGCGCCAAGACAGGTACGCGAGGCCTGCGTGCG
Organism: Pseudomonadota bacterium; assembly: GCA_039800485.1. Classification (GTDB taxonomy): domain Bacteria; phylum Pseudomonadota; class Gammaproteobacteria; genus CAIKBL01. The sequence goes on along the minus strand of JBDLQR010000060.1, from coordinate 1,797 downwards.
GGCGCGGCAGCGATTGTCCGCTACCGGCTGATCGCGAGCTCCCATGCGTTACCGTCCACGCCTGCTGCATGCGCTCATCCTGCTGGGTGTGGCCCTGGCGGGTGGGTGGATGCTGCTGGTCAATCTCGATCCGCAGACACTGAAGGCCGCCGCCGTCACGCGAGTGAAAGCCGCCACCGGCCGGACGCTTGCGATAGAGGGCGATCTGCAAATCGATTACTGGCCAAAGCTCTCGGTCCGGATGGAGCAGCTCACGCTCGGCAATGCACCGGGGTTTGATGAGCGACCGATGCTCGCGCTGCGCACGCTGGAAGTGGCCGTGGCACTCTTTCCGCTGCTCAGCGGAGAGCTTGAGTTGGACACCCTTCGCCTGGATGGCCTCATCGTCAACCTTGAGCGCAGGGCGGATGGATCCAACAACTGGGATGATCTGGGTGCGCAGCGGAAGCAGCCGGACGAGACCCCGGATCTGGGCAAGCTGGCCGCGCTGGCATTGGGTGGCGTGGACATCACCGGCACGGAAATACACTGGATCGACGGTGCAGCAAGCCGCGAGATTCACCTCACGAATGCTGGCCTGCAATCTGCTCCGCTCGCATTTGGCGAACCTGTGGAGTTTTCCGTGCGGGGCGAGCTCGCCGCCACCCAGCCTGCGCTCAGTGGCCCGGTGGAGCTGAGTGGCACTGCCCTGTACGACCCGGTCAAACGCCGCTACACGTTAGACCCGCTCAGCTTTCAGGCCGAGCTCAAGGGCCAGCGGCTACCGGGCGGCCGCGCGACGATCAAAGGCAACAGCCGCGTGAAGCTCGACCCGCGCAAGCAACGCCTGCAGATTGAGGCCTTGAGCCTTGAGGGACTCGGGCACAGCCTCTCCGGCGACCTGACGCTCGAACAGTCGGGCGGCGACTGGCCTGGCACTGAAGGCACACTTGCACTACGCGGACAGGATCTCGCAAGCCTGCTGCGTGCCCTGGAACTGCCGGTCGCGGAACGCGTGGCGTCCTTGGGCAATCGCGGGATCAGTCTCGACACGGATTTCAAACTGGATCTGGCGGGCGGCACACTTGCCGTGCGGACCTTGAAGGGGCAAGTGCTGGGGGTGCAGGTCTCGGCCCAAGGCGAGGCGGAAGGGATAGAGAGCCGCACAGCGCGCTTCGAAGGTGCGGTTGATCTGCGTGGGAACGATCTGCCCGGCCTGGTGCTCGTGCTCAATCAGGTGTTGAACCCCGACACACCCGCGCGCGGTGCGCTGGTCAAGGCCATGGGCCGGGTGGGCGACCGGCGCTTTGGTTTGAAGACCCGCTTCAAGGGCGATCTCGGCGAGCAGAATTTTGAGCTCGACGAGGGGACTCTGGAGGCTTTCGGGACCACCAGCCACCTCTCGCTCACAGAGGACGCAAAGGCCCGAGGATCGACCACGCCGCTGCGTGGCGCACTGACCTCAGCGGGTCGCGACCTTGCACCGCTGGTGCTCACCGGCGCGAGCCTGAAAGGCCTCGATGAGACAGCGCTCGCCTCGCTCTCTGCGCTCATGGAAGGACGCAAAGCCAGAGGCTATGAACTCGCGTCAGCCGTCAGCCTGGATCTTGGCAATGAGCGCCTGGAATTGCAGACCCTCAAAGGGAGCCTGCTCGGCAACCCGCTTGAGGGCGCGCTTGTTCTGGATGTTGCCGCCGGACCAAGCGGAACGGTCTCGCTGCAAGGGCCCGATCTGCCGGCGCTGCTCGGCTTGGCAGGCGCGCTCAGCGCGTCACCCGTGATGGTGGAAACAGGCCACCGGCTGGCCAAGGCCAAGGA
>JBDLQR010000059.1:0-2658 GCA_039800485.1 Pseudomonadota bacterium | reverse complement strand
CGGTCTGGAATACGAGGCGGCGTGGGCGCTGGGTTCCAATACCGGCGTGGACGACCTGGATGCGCTGACCTATGCCAACTTCCTATGCAACGAGGACGGCTTCGATCCCATTTCCTTCGGTGCCACCGTGTCGGCTGCGATGGAGCTCTTCGAGATCGGCGCCATCACCAAGGAACATACTGGTGGCCTGGAGATGCGTTTCGGCTCCGCCGAGGCCCTGACCCGCTCCGCCGAACTGGTGGCCAAGGGCGAGGGCTTTGGCCGCGACCTGGCACTCGGTTCCAAGCGCCTGTGCGAGAAATACGGCCACCCGGATCTGTCCATGACGGTGAAAGGCCAGGAATTCCCGGCCTACGATCCGCGCGGCATCCAGGGCATGGGCCTCACCTATGCTACGTCCAACCGCGGGGCCTGCCATCTGCGCAGCTACACCGTGTCCTCGGAGATTCTGGGCGTGCCGGTCAAGACCGACCCGCTCAGCACCGACGGCAAGCCGGAACTGGTCAAGGCCTTTCAGGACGCGACGGCGGCGGTGGATTCCTCGGGTCTGTGCGTGTTCACGACCTTCGCCTGGACGCTGGAAGACATCGCGCCCCAGGTGGACGCGGCCTGCGAGGGCGGCTGGTCACCGGAAAAGATGCTGGAAGCTGGTGAGCGCATCTGGAATCTGGAGCGCAAGTTCAATCTGGACGCCGGCCTCACCGCCAAGGACGACACCCTGCCGAAGCGCCTGCTGAAGGATGCCGCCAAGACCGGCCCGGCCAAGGGCAAGGTCAACGAGCTGCACAAGATGCTGCCGCATTACTACGAGATTCGGGGCTGGACGCCAGAGGGCGTGCCCACCGCGGAAACCCTCAACCGTCTCGCGCTGTAGGAGCCAGGCCCATGAAACACGTCATCATTGGTGCCGGCCCCTCCGGCGTCGTGGCTGCGGAAACCCTGCGCAAGCTCCAACCCGGTGCCGAAATCACCCTGGTGGGCGATGAGCCGGAAGCGCCGTATTCGCGCATGGCCCTGCCGTACTTTCTGATCAAGCAGATCAAGGAAGAAGGCACCCATCTGCGCAAGAGCGCGGACCACTTCTCCAGCCAGAACATCAAGGTGATGCGCGACCGCGTCACCACCCTTGACCGCGCGGCCCATCAGGCAAAACTGGCGAGCGGCGGCACACTGGCCTACGACAAGCTGCTCATCGCAACCGGCTCACGGCCGGTGGCTCCGCCGGTGCCGGGCATGGATCTGCCGGGCATCTTCAACTGCTGGACCCTGGCGGACGCCCGCAACATCGCGGCCCGCGCCAAGCCCGGCGCCCGCGTGCTGCTGATGGGCGCCGGCTTCATCGGCTGCATCATTCTGGAAGCTCTCGCCCAGAGCGGCGCGGATCTCACGGTGGTCGAGATGGCGGACCGCATGGTCCCGCGCATGATGAACGACACCGCGGGCAACCTCATCAAGGACTGGTGCCAGCAGGCCGGCGTGACGGTGCACACCTCCACCCGTGTCACCGCCATCAACAAGGGCAGCAAGTTGGCCTTTGCAGTCGAGATGAGCACCGGGGAAACCGCGGAGTTTGATCTCATCGTGTCTGCCACGGGCGTCAAACCCAATATCGACTTCCTGCAGGGCAGTGGCATCGAGACCGACCACGGCATCCTCGTCAACCGCCACATGCAAACCAACGATGCCGATGTGTATGCCTCCGGCGACGTGGCCCAGGGGCGTGACTTCTCCACCGGTGACTACACCGTGCAGGCCATCCAGCCGACGGCCACCGAGCATGGGCAACTGGCTGCGCGCAACATGGCGGGCCATCAGGGCGCCATTCACCGCGGCAGCGTGAACATGAACGTGCTGGATACCCTGGGACTCATCTCCAGCTCCTTCGGGCTGTGGATGGGCAAGCAGGGCGGACAGTCCACGGAGTTGCTGAACCGTGAGCGCTTCAAGTACCTGAACCTGCAGTTCGAGGACGACATGCTCATCGGCGCCACCAGCCTCGGCATGACGCAGCATATTGGTGTGGTGCGCGGCCTCATCCAGACCCGCACCCGGCTCGGCAAATGGAAGGACAAGCTGCTGGAAGATCCCACCCGCTTGATGGAAGCCTACCTCGCCAGCACCCAGGCCATAGGCTTCAACGCTGCCCTGATGAAGTGAGGCTGCAACTCAAGCTCTACGCCACGCTCGCCGAATACCTGCCCCCGCAGGCCGTGGCGAACGTGGTGGAGATTGAGGTCCCGGCAGGCACCAGCCCGCATCAGGTGCTGGACCTGCACCGCGTGCCGCGGGAGCGGGCACATCTACTCTTGGTGAACGGCAACTACATTCCCCCCGAGCGCCGCGATGAAGATCTGCTGCGCGAGGGGGATGCTCTGGCCGCCTGGCCGCCGGTGGCGGGTGGCTGAGCCGCCCGCTGCGGCTGGGCACACTGCCGCAGAGTTGGCACGAAACCCCGCACAAGGCCAAAGCCACCGCGAGATTCTGGACTACGGGCTCAGCCTCGCAGATCTCGAGCGGGTGATGCCTCGCCTCATCCCCGAGGCCACGCTCACCCGCAAGGGGCACGCTTATCTGTTGCAATGGCCCGAGGGCGGCGCCGTGGCGCTGGATCCCGGCCAGCCCCGGGAGCGTTCCATCGCCGGCTTGCGCATTCCCTGG
>JBDLQR010000058.1:0-3386 GCA_039800485.1 Pseudomonadota bacterium | reverse complement strand
TGGCGACATTGCGGAAAGGATGCCCACCCAGATTGTGGGTGAGCCCGAGGCTGGGCGAGCCGAGCTGGCGATCGCCGGCACGTCCGAGCAACTGGAGATACATTTCGTAGGCCATGCGCAGGCCGCTCGCCCCGATGGGATGGCCGAAACACTTGAGCCCGCCATCGACCTGGCAGGGCACCTGGCCGTCCCGGTCGAACACCCCGTCCATGACATCCTTGATGGCGCCTCCCTCAGGGGAAATGCCGAGATCCTCCATCACCACCAGTTCGGTGACGGAGAAGCAGTCATGGACTTCCATCATGTTGATCTCGCGCCGCGGATCGGTCACGCCAGCCTCGGCGTAGGCGCGTCGGGCGGCGACCCGCGTGGTATGCAGGTAACTGCCATCCCAGCCGGTGTTCGACATTTCGAAGCCGTTGCTGGGCGCGAGCTGCATGGCCTTGACTGTGACCATGTCCTTCAGCCCCATCTCGCGCGCCTTCTCCACGCTGGTCACGATGGCGCAGGCCGCACCATCGCTCACGCCACAGCAATCCATCAATCCCAGCGGGTAGGCCACCATGCCGGCGTTGAGGGCTTCTTCCTCGGTGATGGTTCGTCGCAGGTGGGCCTTGGGATTCAAGGCGCCATTGGCGTGGCTCTTGACCGAGATATGCGCCATGGCGCGTTTCAGATCCTGCATGTCCACGCGGTGCTTGGCGGCATACGCGCTCGCCAGCTGCGCAAAGGCCCCGGGTGCGGTAGCGTTGGGCAGCCAGAGGTCATCGAAGGTGCCCTTGGTGCGCTCCGGCAATCCGGCGTAGCCGGTGTCCTTCAGTTTCTCGACGCCCACCGCAAGCGCGATGTCGCACGCCCCGGCAGCGACCGCGTAGACCGCGCCGCGCAACGCCTCCGTGCCCGTGGCACACATGTTTTCCACCCGGGTGACCGGAATATTGTTCAAGCGCAGCGACAGGCTGAGCGGGAGCGCCGACTTGCCCGCACTCTGTTCCTGATAGAACAGACCGAGCCAGGCCATCTCGATTTCGTCGCGGGTGATGCCGGCATCCGCCAGCGCTTCCTTGAAGGCCTCGAGGATCAGTTCCTCGGGCCCACAGTCCCAACGTTCGCCGAAGCGGCTGCAGCCCATGCCGATGATGGCGACCTTGTCCCTGATCCCTTTGGCCATGACGGAGTACCTCGTTGCTGTTTCAGGCGCCGGTGCCGGCAAGCGGCGCGGGTTTCCAGAAATATCTTCTGAAGTGGCGCTTCGGGTCAAAGTCCTTGATCCGGAAAACCATTCTCACTGTGCTGCCGACCTTGACCTCGCCCGGCGCAAAATCCGTGAATTCCAGCATGCAGTTGGCGCCATCGGGGAACTCCACATTGCCATAGATGCAGGGCGGCAACGGTGTATAGGCCAGCCAGTCTTCGGTATAGGATTTCACGCGCCCCTGCAGGCCCGACAGGCTTTCATCCTGCTGGCAATCCATCTCGCCGCATTTGACGCAGACCTGGGAGCGGGGATATTGCAGCGTATTGCAGCGGGTGCAGCGCCCGCCCACCATGCCCGTGATGTCCTTGCGCCGCCGGTAGAACGCCGATTGGGCGGTGCGGTTGTCACGCTCCGCCCGCAGCCCGAAATCCACCTCCAGCCGATTGCGCAGCGACAGGAACTGGGTGTAGGCCGGGCACACCCTGCGCTGGGCGATATACCGGGCCGGTCCGTGGTCGGACTGTACCTGCGCCAATCGCGGGGTGGTCTCCAGCACCAGCGCGTCTGCCCCCTGACCGAAACCGATGACGAGGATCTTCTCGCCCGCCACCGCCGTTTCCAGGGCATGTGCGAGCACCAGCAGCGGCTGGGCCACGCCACAGTCGCCGCAGTTGGCAAGCATCGGATCCACGAACAGATCAGGGTTGGCGCGAATGGCTTTCGCAACGCCTTTGGCCGTGGCACTGGAGGCAGGGAACACCACGCGATGAATCTCGCTGATATCCAGCCCCGCCTCCTCAAGCGCGGCGGCCACTGCCCGGGGCACGAGCTTGTTGTAGCCCTCCTCACGTATCCAGCGCTCCTCCAGCACGTAGTCGTAATCCGTATCGGCGGCGCGATACTGATCCACCAGATCGTCGTGCCAAGAGGCCGCACCGCGGATCAGGGCAATGGGGTCACCCTCCCCCACCAGGAGCGCCGCAGCGCCATGGCCGTAGTTCATCTCCTGGACACTGGCCGGCCGCGCATCGCGGCAATCTGCGGCCAGCAGAAGCGTGCTGCGCTGACCCGGGTTGAGACCGAGACGCACCAGCGCACTGGTGGCGGCCCGCCGGCTGCCCCCCAGGTCCTCGGTCGTCGTGCGCTCGGGGCACAGCAGGGCATCGGCCACCACGCCGCTGTTGCTGCGGTCGGCAAAGGGCAAGGTGGTTGAGGCGAGCTGGATCTGGTCGGGGTGCTGCGCCACTTCGCGCAGACAGTCGCGTGCGGCCTCCACTGCCAGCGTGATGCTGTCTTCATCCCAGTTGGCGAAGGCACGTTCGCCCTTGGCGAGGCCCTTGAGAGAAGGCGCCGCCCATGCCATGGCCTCGGCGATGGCTTTGCGGGGGATGCGCAGGGTCGGCACGTAGGCGCCGAAAGAGAGGATTCCGTAGGCCATGATGTTCCGTGTCTTGCTGTTGCCGGCGCGGCGTGAGTAAGGGTTCTGGCCGGCATCCTACACCAGCGCGCCAAAAAAACTCTGGAGACGGGGCCGCACTCCAAACGATAATCCGCACCTTGTCACAGCATCAGGCGGTTTGCCCCATGGCCCAGTACGTTTTCACCATGCACAAGGTGGGCAAGATCGTGCCCCCCAAGCGCCAGATCCTGAAGGATATCTCACTGTCCTTTTTCCCCGGCGCAAAAATCGGCGTACTCGGCCTGAACGGCTCCGGCAAGTCGACCTTGTTGCGCATCATGGCCGGGATCGACCGCGAAATCGTGGGCGAAGCCACACCCCAGAAGAACCTGAAGATCGGCTACCTGCCCCAGGAGCCCCAGCTCAATCCGGACAAGGATGTGCGCGGCAACGTGGAAGAGGCGGTGGCGGAAGACAAGGCGCTGCTCGACCGTTTCAACGAGATCAGCATGAAATTCGCTGAGCCCATGAGCGACGACGCCATGAATGCCCTGCTCGAGGAGCAGGCGAGCTTGCAGGATCGCATCGACAGCGCGGGTCTGTGGGAACTCGAACGCAAGCTCGAGATCGCCGCCGATGCCCTGCGACTGCCGCCCTGGGACATGGATGTGAACAAGCTCTCCGGCGGCGAGCGCCGGCGCGTTGCATTGTGCCGCCTGCTGCTCTCCAACCCCGAGATGCTGCTGCTGGATGAGCCCACCAACCATCTGGATGCAGATTCGGTGGCCT
>JBDLQR010000057.1:0-2720 GCA_039800485.1 Pseudomonadota bacterium | reverse complement strand
CCGCTCCCGCTTAATGGCGGTCATGGCGTCACCTCAGGCTCAGTCCCCGCGAACACGCGCCCGCCTGAGCCGTAAGGCACCACGTACTGGCTCACGGCCTCAGGTAGCTCCCCGGCGGCGTTGACGTAGTAGCCGGGCTTGAACACCGGCGGCTCCAGCACTTCGCCGGTCTCGGGGTCCACCACGGCGGGGGTGTCCACAGCCAGGCCGATCTCGTCGATACCCCAGCTGAACGCCGAGCCGTCATCGCGGATCGTCTGGCCGTCCGTCTTGAGCTGGTCAGCGTCGGTGTCCCAGAACCCGAGCGCCTGGGCGGCGGCCACGGCGGTGGCGTAGTTGGGGAAGCACAGAGTCACGTAGGCCATGGCGTTAGGCGGTTAGGGCTTGGAGGGTGCTCGTATTCCACTGAGCCCCAGCTTTAATCCTGTGTATCTGACTTTTGCTGACCCCAAAAGCAGCGGATAGTTCACGGTATGACGAGCCAGACAAGCGTATCGCCTCTACTTCAACAGGAGAGAGCTTGTGCCTCGGATGCTTGACCCCTGGCATGGAAAAGCCTTTTCCCCTGCCCTTGGCAACCATATCCGCGCTGTTGTCTGCAGGCGTGCCCAAAAAGAGGTGATCGGGGTTGACGCACTTGCGGTTGTCGCACTTATGGCAGACCAGCATCCCCTCTGGGATCGGTCCATGCTGCCGGATCCACGCGAACCGATGGGGGAGCATGTTCGCGCCAATCCTGCGCATGTGAAACTGCCCATAGCCATTACTGCGTAAAGCGGCCGTCCATTCAACGCAACCGTCATCGCGCACGACTGTCTTGGCGTCAAACCTCCTGATTTCGTCGGGAGTGAAGTCCATATCAACGCGACACCAGCGGAAGTGATTCTAATCTAGTGTCCCAAGCGGCCAGCCGAGCGATCGTGCCGCTGAACGTGTTCCCAGCCTGAAGTGCGCCGATCCTGATGCGATCCACGGCAGGTAATGCCCCTGCAGTGTCCACCACTTCGGCACCGCCGCCGACACTGATCGCGTAGTTGTCAGCGGCAAAGCGGGCCGCCAGTCGAGCCTCTACGTTGGCTGCCACGGTGCCGCCATCCAGATCAGCCACAGCACTGCCGCCAGTGGTGACGAGCAGCTTGGGATCCGTACCGCTCGTCAGCAGCTCAATGCGGTTGCTGACGCTGTTGTCATCCAGCCCAATGATGCCCCGCGTACCGGAAGCAGGGCCACGCACCTGGGCAAACAGGCTACGGATGCTGCTGCCAAGCGCGGTGGCCGTGGCGATGTCAGCCGACCGCGTGGCGCTGGTGCCCGAAGTCAAAATTGGCATGGTGACAAAGGCGCCTTGCTCTAGCTGGGGCAGGCCGATGCGGAGTGTAATATCAATGGCAGCTCCGTTTGTGAAGCTCAGCTGAATCAACAGGTTGGCAAATGCGGTAGATGCGTTATTGAACGTCCTGGAGGCAGTGACTCGCTTTGTCGCCAAGGAACCAGCAGTGACCGATGCACTGGCTACAGTTCCAGCCAGAAACACACCGCTCCCGTTGTGCTCTGTAACGCCAAGGTTTATGGCGGTGATGCCGGTGGTCGATCCGGCGGCAAGTCCCAGATACGCCGATGTCGTCCAGCTCTGGCCGTTAGCGGCAACCACAACGGTGCTTTGTTCTGTGTAGAGGTTCCAGCTAAATCCAGTTGTTGCTGTCCCTGAAATCCTGTAATCTAGATATGTGATGCCGGCATCAGTCCCAGTGCCGACGATTGCACGGCTAATGCCGTTGATTGGGGTGCCGGAGTAGTTATCGACCCAATTCGTCGGCAGCGTCCCCGGAGTACCGGCTACAGCCCCCACCATGGTGTTGTTGCGGATGCTGTTCGCCCTCTGCTCCTCCACCAGCAGCCCCAGGCACGCGCCCGTGGTGGGGTCGTGCTGGAACCTCGGCACGTCGTTGGCGACCGTCTCGATCAAGCCTGTGGGGCCCACCACGGTGGCGCTGCTGGCGCGGGTGAAGGTCACCAGCTCGCGCCCGGTCACCGCATCGCGCAGGCTCCGGTTTGCCGCAAAGCGCAGGTCAAGCGTGGGCACACGCTGAGCACGCTGCCACAGCGGATCCCTCACCCACCCCGGCGTGACGATGCCCCGATAGCCAGGCTCCACCATGCTCACCATGACCGATAGCCCGAGTCCAGAGCGTTGACGCGCAGCTCATACACCTCGCTGTTGGCACCGGGGGTGAAGGTGCCCAAGGTCTGCAGCTGAAACCAGAGGCTGTTCACGTTGTTGGCAAATCGCACCAGCAGGCCGGAGTAGTCCACCTGACTGATGAGGGTGCTGCCGAAGTCCTGCGGTGCCGGTAGGTCCAGATAGCCGATGTAGGGATCCCGGTCTGCGGCCACCAGATCAAATACCGCGTTGTCGGCAATGGCCGTGGGCGAGGCGCTGTAGAAGTGAACCCGGAAGTTCGACATGCCAGCGGGGATGCTGGCCACGTGGATCTGCAGCCGCACCGACTGGATCTGGATGAACCCACCGGGCTTGCCCAGGTTGCTCAGCTGATGGATGGCGCTGGTCGTGGTGCCCACCACGTCATTGGCCGTGTAACCGGTGGTATTGGCAGGCCGGGTGAACTGGAGCACCGACCGATAGGATCCGAAATCAGTGCCCATCTTGTTCCTTGGCGATCAGCCGTCTGCGGCGTGGTTGTCTCTTAGGTTGCCGATCC
>JBDLQR010000056.1:0-4582 GCA_039800485.1 Pseudomonadota bacterium | reverse complement strand
TGTTTGGCGCGCTGCGCATGATGCGCAATTCCGAGTTGGCGCCGCCGCCCAAGGAACAGCAGATCATCGTGATGCCACGGATGGAGCCACCGCCACCGCCTCCGCCGCCGCCAGAACAGCCCCCGCCGCCGGAAGAAGAGAAAGTGGAGGAGCCTGTGCCCGAGGAAGAGCCGGTGCCGGAGGAAGCAACGGACGAAGCGCCGCCGGGTGAGGATCTCGGGGTCGATGCCGAGGGCAGCGGAAGCGGGGACGGCTTCGGGCTGGTCGGCAAGAAAGGCGGCCGCGGGCTCATCGGTGGCAGTGATCGCAATCGCTGGTACGCGGGCATCGTGCAGCAGGACCTGCAGCGTCGCCTGATGGAAAGCGCAGCCGCCCGCAAGGCCAAGTACGCCGTGGTGATCCGTCTCTGGTTCAGCGCCGACGGTGCAGTGTCCCGCTACGAACTGGCAGGCACTACGGGCGATTCTGCGAGCGAGGAGGCCCTGCGCGCCGTGCTGGCGAAGCTTCGGCTTGAACAGCCCCCTCCGGAAAACATGCCGCAGCCGATGAAGCTGCGAATCGTCTCACGCTGAAGCTCATCATTTTTGAGGCTTGTCACTTGAAAACGCTCCACCACACGCCGCTTGCCTTGACCTTGGCGCTTTGCCTGAGTCAGACCGCACCCGCTGAGGCCCGTGATGAGGCCCGTGACCTCCTGGAACTCAAGCACACGGTGGTCAATCTCGTTGACGCGCTGGTAGCCCAAGGGATTCTGGACAAGAAGCAGGCTGCTGCCCTCATCGAGAAGGCAGAGCGCGATGCTGCACAACAGGCAGCGAAAACGCTTGCGGCGCCCGAGCTGGCGGCTGGCGCTGCTGCCGCGCCCTTGAGCACGCCTGACGGAAAGCCGGTGGTACGGGTGGGTTATGTGCCGGAAGTCGTCAAACAGGAGATCAGAAGCCAGCTCCGGGCAGAAATGCGTGCGGACATTCTCGCCGACGTGTCAGAGAAGGCGCGTCAGGAGAAATGGGGCACGCCGGGGGCCTTGCCAGCGTGGCTCAGTGCCATCTCGCTGTACGGAGACGCCAGACTCCGTAATCAGTTCGATGTCTATGACTCGAATAACCCTGACACGCTCGGTGGACAGAATCTCTATCTCGATATCCTTGCCATCAATCGCGCCGGGGGAATCGGCCGTGCCGGCGTGGATGCCTTCCTGAACACGTCCGACGACAAGAACTTCTGGCGTGAGAGGGTGCGCCTCGGACTCACGGCCAGGATCAGTGACCAGTGGTCGTTCGATACCCGCATCACAACCGGCCGGCCGGACAGTCCGGTATCCGCCAACGCGGCACTCGCCACCTACGGGCAACGGTTCTCGGTACAGATGGACCGGGCCCAGCTCAAATATGACCTCGTGGATCGGGCCGGACTGCAATGGCTGAGCTTGTCGGCCGGGCGGATTCCCAATCCCTGGTTCAGCACGGACATGGTGTGGGACGAGGACCTCGGATTCGATGGTGTGGCGGGAACATTCAGGCATTCGATCGATTTTGGGCGCGGTGTCGGCCTGAATCCCTCCACGCTGGATCGCAAGGCTTACTTCACCTTCGGTGTGTTCCCGATTCAGCAACCTGATTTCGTGGATCAGGACAAATATCTTGCCGGCGGGCAGCTCGGTGCAGACTGGCAATTCGACAACCAGAGCCTGTTGCGGCTCGGCGTGGCGTTCTATGACTTCATTCATGAGACCGGCAAGCGGAATGCCTTCGGCAGCACCGTCAACAATGAGACTGCTCCGCAATGGCTGCAGAAAGGCAATCTGCTTTTCAACATTGCCAATACACCTGACCCAGTCAATGACCCGAGCGGACTCAACAGCCAGTTGTTCGCGCTTGCGTCGGAATACCGCCTGATCGATTTCAACGTCTCGCTGGATTTCGCCCAACTGGCTCCACATCACGTGATCCTGAATGCGAACGTGGTCAAGAACATCGGTTTTGACGAAGAAGAGATTCTGCGCCGCACAGGGGGGCAGACCTACCTCTATCCCATCAAGGATCGCACCCTGGGGGTCATGGCCGGCGTGCAGGTGGGCTGGCCCCAGATCACCCGCTTCGGTGCCTGGCAGGTGGTCTTTGATTACCGATACCTGCAACGGGACGCCGTCCTTGATGCCTTCACTGACTCGGTGTTTCACATCGGCGGGACCGATACCCAAGGCTTCCGTATCGGCGGCTTGTTCGGTCTGAACAAGCACATGTGGGTGCGCGGCCGCTGGATTTCCTCGACCGAGATCGATGGCCCGCCGCTTGCCATCGATACCCTGCAGTTCGATCTCAATGCCAGGTTCTGAGCTCATGCTGCGTTCATCACTGCTGGCAGGCTTCCTGCTGTTGACGGTGGCGCCATGGAGCGTCGGCGTGGTGGAAGCACAAACCGCGTCTCCTGATGCGGCCTCCAGCCGTGCTCTGGCGCGGGCGCAAGCCCTGTTGAAGCAGGTGAACGCGCAAAAAATCGCGGCTGAAGCCGAGGTGGCCAGACTTGGCAGCGAACTTGCCACCGAGCAGGCTGCCCTCGCTGCTGCCAAGGCCGCGCTCAGGGAACGGAGCGAAGCACTCGCGGGCACCGAAGCCAAGTTGGCGACCACCACCCGACAGAAGACCCAGACGGAGCGGAACCTCGGGAGCACAAAGACCCGGCTCGCGCAGACCGGTACGGCACTCAGGGACACTCGCAAGACGCTCCGCGAGACTGAGGCAGAACGGCAACGCCTGGCCAGCGAGTTGGCTGCGACCGCCGCCGAGCTTGCAGACGCCGAGCGCAAGAATCAGGAGCTCTATCAGGTAAACGAAGAATTGCTGCGGGAATTTGCCAGCGAGACCACGTTGCAGCGGCTCTTTCGCAGCGAGCCGCTCACCGGGCTGCGGCGTGTCCAGATCGAGAACCAGCAGCAGGAATACCAGCACAGGCTGGAAGACAATCGGCGCCTCGTGCCGTCGGCGGGTTTGCCATCCCCTTGACGTGACACGGTGCGCAGCGGGGGTTGTCGCAAGCCGGGCGTCCCCGGTAGCCCCCGCTCCCAAATCCCGCTAGAGTGCCGCCTTCCCATGGTGACCGTGCCGGTCCCCTCGCGACGCAAGTCCGTGAACCCCGTCAGGCCCGGAAGGGAGCAGCGGTAACGGAGACTGCGGGTGCCGGGGTGTGGCTGGTACGGTCGCCGCCCAAAATCGTCCTGGCGAACCAGTCCCGGCGACCCAATCCGTTCTTGAAGACCCCGGCACCGCGATGACCTATCAAGTCCTGGCACGCAAGTGGCGTCCCCGAGATTTCAGCCAGATGGTCGGGCAAGGTCATGTGCTGCGTGCGCTGATCAATGCGCTGGACACTCAACGCCTGCATCACGCCTACCTCTTCACCGGCACGCGAGGCGTGGGCAAGACATCCATCGCCCGGGTGCTGGCCAAGGCGCTCAATTGTGAGAACGGTGTTTCGAGCACTCCCTGTGGTCAGTGCAGCAGCTGCCGCGAGGTGGAGGAAGGGCGCTTCGTGGACCTCATCGAGGTGGATGCTGCCTCGCGGACCAAGGTCGACGACACCCGGGACCTGCTCGAGAACGTCCAGTACGCGCCGGCCCGGGGCCGGTTCAAGGTGTATCTCATCGATGAGGTGCACATGTTTTCCAACTCCTCCTTCAACGCGCTGCTCAAGACCTTGGAGGAGCCCCCGCCGCATGTGAAGTTTCTGCTGGCCACCACCGACCCCAAGAAACTGCCGATTACCATCCTGTCGCGATGCCTGCAGTTCAACCTCAAGCGCTTGAGCGCCGAGCAGATCAGGGAGCAATTGCAGAAAATCCTGGAAGCGGAGGGCATGGCGGCCGAACGCGGCGCACTGGACCTGCTGGCCAACGCGGCGGACGGCAGTATGCGCGATTCGCTCAGCTTGCTCGATCAGGCAATCGCCTTCACCAACGGCACGCTCGCGGTACACGAGGTCGCAAGTATGCTCGGTACGGTGGGGACCGGGCAGGTCCTCCCGCTCGTGGAATCGCTGGTGGCAGGTGACGGGCCGGCTTTGCTCTCACGTGCCCGCGCATTGGCCGAGTTCACGCCGGATTTCGCGCAAATTCTTGGCGAGATGCTGTCCGTCCTGCGCCGTATCGCCGTGTGCCAGGTGCTGGGCGAGCAGGCTGGGACGCTGGAGGAAGAGGCCGAAGTCAGGTCACTGGCTGCAACGCTCAGTCCGGAAGAATGCCAGCTTTTCTATCAGCTGGGATTACATGGAAGGCGCGACCTGCCGCTGGCACCCGAGCCGATGGTCGGCTTCGAGATGGCGCTGTTGCGCATGCTGGCCTTCAGGCCGGACACCTCACACACGCCCGGGTCAGTCAACCCGGCCAGCGCACAGTTGTTACCCTCCGCCGGCACGACCGGTCCCGACGCCGCACGACAAGCTGGTCGGCCTTCTGCGTCATCCGAAGTCGCCGTGGATGTCGTCGCGCGCAGGTCCGAGCGCCCACCTGCTGCGCGCGAAGCAGCCATGCCTGCAATGCCGGTGGGCACACCCGTGGCGGCCGTGACCTCGCCGCCGCCCTTGACGG
>JBDLQR010000055.1:0-15210 GCA_039800485.1 Pseudomonadota bacterium | reverse complement strand
GTCAGCCTGCTCATCCTGATGCTCGGTCTGCGCGCCATCTTCTCATTGGAGTTACGCCAGTTCCCGCGCACCGAAAGCGCCATCATCACGGTCACCACCAGCTACCCGGGCGCCAGCAGCGAACTGGTGAAGGGTTTCATCACCACGCCCTTGCAACAGGCGATCGCCGAAGCAGACGGCATCGACTTCATCTCCTCCAGCAGTCGTCAGGGCATCTCCACCATCGAAGTCACCATGAAGCTCAACTACCGCGCCAATGATGCGGTGGCTGAAATCCAGAGCAAGGTCGCCAGCCAGCGCGGCGTGCTCCCGCGCGAGGCGGACGATCCGGTGATCGAGTCAAAAGTGGGCGACCCGACTGCACTCATGTACATCGCCTTCTACAGCAAGGACATGTCACCGCAGCAGATCCAGGATTATCTGCTGCGCGTGGTACGACCCCGCTTGCAGGCGCTGCCAGGTGTGGCCAAGGCCAATATTTTCGGGCGCAACGGCTATGCGATGCGCATCTGGCTGGACCCGGGCCGGATGGCCGCCCTGAACGTGACGGCCGCCGACGTCCGTGACGTCCTGCAGAAGAACAACTATCTGGTAGGCCCGGGCGCCACTCGTGGCCGCTACACCGGCATCGACCTCGGCGTGACCACCGACATCAGTCGTGCGGAAGACTTCGACAACCTGGTCATCCGGGCCGCGGATGGCAATCTGGTGCGCTTGTCGGAAGTGGCCCGTTCCGAACTTGGCGCAGAAAGTTACGACTTCACAAGCTGGTACAAGGACAACCCGGCGAGCTACATCGGCATCGACCCCACCCCGGGCGCCAATCCGCTGACCGTCGCGCGCCTGGTGCGTGAGGAGATCCCGCGCATCAAGGCGCAGATGCCTGCGGGCCTGGAGGTGATGATCCCCTACGATGCCAGCGAATTCATCGAGGAATCGATCAAGGAAGTCTTCGTCACCCTCGCTGAAGCTGTGCTCATCGTGCTGGTGGTGATTTTCCTCTCCCTGGGCTCCTTGCGCGCGGCGCTGGTCCCTGCAGTGGCCGTGCCCTTGTCCATCGTGGGCGGGGCATTCCTGATGCTGCTGCTGGGCTACTCCATCAACACGCTCACCCTGCTCTCCATGGTGCTTGCGATCGGTCTCGTCGTGGATGATGCGATCGTGGTGGTGGAGAACGTCCATCGACACATGCAACAGGGGATGCGTCCTTTTGATGCCGCGCTGGTGGGCGCGCGTGAGCTGCGCCTGCCCATCGTTGCGATGACCACGACCCTCGTCGCCGTCTATGCGCCCATCGGGTTCATGGGTGGTCTGGTCGGAACCCTGTTCACGGAGTTCGCTTTCTCGCTGGCCGGCGCGGTGCTGATTTCCGGCGTGGTAGCGCTGACGCTGTCACCGATGATGAGCGCACGGGTACTGAAGCCCGGCGGCCCCGGTGCCTTCGAACGCATGGCCGAGCACTTCTTCATACGCCTCGGCAATGCCTATCGCCGTTCCCTGCACTGGAGCCTGACGGGCTGGCCAGTGCTCATCGTATTCGGGATTCTGGTGGCCTTGAGCATGTTCCCGATGTATCTCTTCAGTCAGAAAGAGCTCGCACCAACGGAGGACCAGGGCATTCTCTTCGTGGCTGCCCGCGCCCCGGAAACCGCGACGCTCGACTACACCACGCGCTATACGCGCAAGATGCTCGAGACATTCGCCACGGTTCCCGAATACATGGAAAGCTTCTCCATCATCGGTTTCAGCGGCAGTCCCAATTCGAGCTTTGGCGGGTTCAAGCTGAAACCCCTGGCGGAACGCGAACGCAGCCAGACGGAAATCCAGCAGGAACTGCAGCCGAAACTGAATGCCCTGACGGGTGTGCAGGCCAATGCCTTCCCACGCCCGAGCCTCCCCGGCGCGGGCCGCGGACTGCCCGTGCAGTTCGTGGTGCTGACCCCGGGGGACTACGCTGATCTCGACAGTGCTGTTGACGAACTTCTCGGCAAGGCGATGCAGAGCGGGAAATTCCTGTTCCTGCAGAAATCGGTGGAGTTTGCCCGCCCCCGCACTACCGTCGTCATCGATCGCAACCGCGCCGGCGCACTCGGCATCCAGATGGAAGACATCGGGCGGGAACTGTCCACCATGCTGGGTGGCAATTATGTGAACTGGTTCAATCTCGAGGGGCGCAGCTACAAGGTCATTCCCCAGGTACCTGATGATGTGCGCGCCAATGAGGACATGCTCAAGGGCTACTACCTGCGCAGCGGCAGCGGCAAGCTCGTTCCGCTCGCCAGCCTCGTCAGCTTCAGCACTGCGATCGAGCCCAGCGAACGCGCGCAATTCCAGCAGTTGAATGCCCTGACCCTGCAGGGCCTCGCCGCACCCGGGGTGACCATGGGTGATGCACTGGACTATCTGGGGACAGAGGCCCGGAGTACCTTGCCCGATGGCTTCAGCTGGGACTATGCCGGGGTCTCGCGGCAGTATGTACAGGAGGGCAGCGCACTGGTGGTGACGCTCCTGCTCGCGGCAGTCGTCATCTATCTGGTGCTTGCGGCCCAGTTCGAAAGCTGGCGGGATCCGCTGATCATCATGATGTCCGTGCCCATGTCGCTCGCTGGCGCGCTCGCGTTCATCTTCCTGGGCTTTGCCTCAATCAACATCTATACCCAGGTAGGCCTCATCACCCTCATCGGTCTCATCGCCAAGAACGGCATCCTGATCGTGGAGTTTGCCAACCAGCTCCAGATCACCCGCGGCATGAGCCGGCGGGCAGCCGTGGAGGAAGGCGCCATGATCCGCTTGCGCCCCATCCTCATGACCACCGTCTCCATGCTGGTGGCGATGATCCCGCTGCTGACAGCGGCCGGACCCGGCGCCATGAGCCGCATGCATATCGGCCTCGTCATTGCGACGGGGCTTGGCCTCGGAACCTTGTTCACCCTGTACGTGGTGCCTGCGTTCTACCTGCTGCTGGCACGCGACCATCGCGAGATGGCGGCCGTGGCGCTTGAACGTGAGCAGGCTGCTTCTGACCAATCATCCTCATCACCCAGCTGAAGGCGAATTCCATGCAAGACCAGCCCGCTCGCAATGCACTGTTCGATCTTTCCGGCAAGGTTGCCCTCATTACCGGCGGAAGCCGGGGTCTGGGGCGCGAGATGGCACTGGCGTTCGCCGACCACGGCGCACACGTGGCCATCGCCAGCCGCAAACTGGAGCAGTGCGAGAAGACTGCCGCCGAGATCGCCGCGCGCGGCGTACAGTCCTCTGCACATGCCTGCCATGTCGCAAAATGGGCTGAGGTGGAGGCGCTGGCGGAGGCGGTGTTTGCCCGTTTCGGAAGAATCGACATCCTGGTCAACAATGCCGGGCTTTCGCCGCTCTATCCCAGTCTCGATGCAATCACCGAAGAACTGTTCGACAAGGTCATCGGCATCAATCTGAAAGGCCCCTTCCGTCTGAGTGCCCTGGTCGCCAAGCGCATGATGGAAGGCGATGGCGGCTCCATCATCAATATTTCGAGCACCGCCGCCGTGACGCCCAGCCCGGGCTCCGAGCCATACTGCTCGGCCAAGGCCGGTCTCAATGCCCTCACGCGATCCATGGCCTATGCCTATGGCCCCAAGGTGCGTGTGAACTGCATCATGCCCGGCCCCTTCCTCACCGATATTTCCAAGGCTTGGGATCTCGCAGCTTTTGAAGCTGGCGCGCGGGCCAACATCCCGCTGCAACGGGGTGGTCAACCGCATGAAATCGTGGGTGCGGCGCTGTATCTCGCGAGCAGCGCCTCGAGCTACACCACGGGCGCAATCATTCCGGTGGATGGTGGCTCAGGCGGCAATCCGAAGATCCTCTGAGCCGTCGCTCAGCAGCCCTCCTTCAGGGTTGCAAGCGCCGACCCTGTCTCAGGGACCGAGATACGGACGCCCTTGTCGGGGCGATCCGTGGCGCTGAGGCAGACCACCGCAGAGCGTGCGGAGGTCCAGCGCAGGCCGATATTGCGACGGGTGAAAGGCACGCCATCATAGGCAAGCTCCGTGCGCAGCAATTCCTGACGATCACCCGCGGGCAGGGTTTCCAGCACCAGCACCACCTCGTGCGGTCCCTGGGGGAACCAGGGTTCGATGACCAGTGCAATGAGGCGATGCTGGCCGGAGGGCGACTCGGCCGCGTCAAACTCCTGGGTGCGCCCGGCCTCCGAGCAGCCGGCAAGACCCAGCGTTGAAAGCAGCAGCAGGCAGAACCATGGGCCGTGTTTCCTCATGCGAGCAACTCACGCAAGGCGCGATCGATGAACGCGCCGTCCTCTGGCGACAGTCCGAAGCCCGCGCCATGCCCCCAGACGGAGGGGATGGGTCGGCATTGCGCGCGCGGCATCTGCGCCACCTCCGCTTCGTTGTCCGCCACTCTGAAGTAGAGATCCGTCGTGCCGGGCATGACGATCGCGGGACAACTGATGGCCCGCAGCGCTGCAGCGAAATCACCGCGATGCACCGGATTCCTGCTGATATCGCCATTCATCCAGGTGTTGGCCATGGCGATGAGATTGTTGGCATCGTTCTGCAGGAAATAGTTCTGCGTGAGCAGCACCACATCCTGGCGCGCCGTGAGTCCCAGCGCCCGGTAGTGCTCGCCGCGCATGAAGTCCTGGCTGAACAACCAGGCGGCGTAAACCTTGCCAAAGGCCAGCAGTCCACGCATGGGCGGTGACTCATACCAGCCATCCTTGAAATCCGGATCGAGCTGCAGGGTCGAAACCGCACTGTCCACGAAAAGATGATTGTGATCAGAGATGCGGGCCGCAGCGCAGATGGGTGCGATGGCCTCCACCAGACCGGCATGAAGACTGCCCCACTGGTAGGTCTGCATGCCGCCCATGGAGAAACCGGCCACCAGCCGGATGCGCTTGACCTTGAGGTGTTCGGTAAGAAGCTTGTGCTGGCAGAAGATGTTGTCGTACAGGCCAATCAGCGGGAATGCACCGCGTCCCCAGGGCGCCGGGGTGTTGTGGGGTGAGGAGGAAAGGCCATTGCCGAACATGTTCGGCACCACGACAAAATACTTGCGGGTATCGATTGCTCGCCCCGGCCCGAACAGGTACTCGGCTTCCGGGTGGCGTGCACCGTAGAAGGTGGGCACCACCACCACGTTGTCGCGGGCCTTGGAAAGCTTGCCGTAGGTCTTGTAGGCGAGCTTCAGGTCCAGTGTCACGCCGGACTGCAGCGCGTGGCCCTTGATCTCGAATATCTCATGATCGTGCATGACGGCCTCCGGAGCGTGAGCCGCAACAGTCAGTGCGGCATGGATTTGGAAAGCAGGGTCAATACCATCACGCCGGCGATGATCAGCGCGATGCCGGCCAGGGCCGCAAGGTCGAGCACCTGGCGATAGAGCACCCATGCGATGAACATGACGAGCACCTGACCTACCCCTGACCAGATGGCGTAGGCAATCCCTACCGGGATGGTACGCAAGGTGAGACTCAGAAAATAGAACGCACACGCATAGCCGGCAACGACGAGCAGCGTGGGACCCGGCACCCGCAGGCCATCCGCCGCCTTGAGCGCAGAGGTTGCAATGACTTCGCTGATGATGGCGATGGTCAGATACCAATAGTGCACGTAATGTCCTCCCGGCCGGATTTCTTGCCGAGCCCCGCTTATGCGCGCCGGTCATGAGCTCCGATGATGAAGACCGATTATAAGCCTCGAACATGGGCACGGCTGGCTGTGAACGGGTGCGGGTCTTTGACCCTGTGCGCAGGATCCGCAATGCTACGCCGCGCATGACTCCCTCCTCCCCCGCCCCGATACCCGTGATGACTCGCCTGCAAGGCTGGCGGGACCTGTTGCATGTGGCCTACCTGCCGCCGCTCATGGTCTACCTCGCGGCGGGGATCTCCGGCCTGACGGGGATTGTGGGAACCTTCTTCGTCAAGGAATACCTCGGCCTCTCGGCAGCTTTTCTCGCCGCCATCGGCTTCTGGGCGGGCATCCCCTGGGCGCTCAAGATGCCCATGGGTCACCTGGTCGATCTGCTCTGGCGCCATAAGTCCTGGTTCGTGCTGCTGGGCGCAAGCCTCATCGCGAGCAGCCTGCTCATCATGCTGGGGCTGCTCACGGCACCGGACAGCCTGCGTACGTGGATGCCGATAGAGACCTGGTATGTGATCTCCGCCCTGCTCTCGCCAGTGGGCTACATGATGCAGGACACCGTGGCCGATGCGATGACTGTGGAGGCTGTGCCGCTGGTGGATGATGCCGGCAACCCGGTGTCCCCCGAAACCAGACGCTTGATGAATACCACCATGCAAACCCTCGGGCGGGTTGCGATCATCGGCGGGGGCGTGATCGTTTCCTTAGCGAATGTAGTGCTGTTTGCGGGCGTGGATCCCGCGGACCAGGCTGCAGCCCAGGCCGTCTACATCCAGGTCTATGAGTATGCGCTCGTGATTCCGGTGGTCTCCGTGGCGGGCATCGGGCTCGCCGCCCTGCTGCGTCGCCGGCGCACCGCTGCGCTGATGCGCGCGGGTTACAGCCCGGAGGCAGCAGAAGCTGCAGTGAGCCAGCGTGGCGAGGGCGTCACACCAAACTGGTGGATTCTGGGCGGCAGTGCGGTCTTCCTGTGCCTCACGCTGGGCGTGGGGACTTCCGAGTTTGCCTGGGCACAGGAAGCAATCTTCGCCGGCTCCTTCGCGGTCATCGCCTTCCTGATGTATCGCCTGCTGGGCGAGCTCTCGGAGGAGTCACGACGCACCTTGCTCGGGACTGCCATCATCATCTTCATGTTTCGCGCCATTCCAACCTCTGGTGCGGGCAGCACCTGGTGGATGATCGATGAACTCGGCTTCGACCAGGCTTTTCTTTCACGCTTGTCGCTGGTGGCTAGTCTGCTGACGTTGGCGGGATTGTTCGCTTTCCGGCGTCTGATGGCGGAACGCTCGATTGTCTACATCGTGGTCCTGCTCACGGTGGCGGGTTTCGTGCTGGGCCTGCCCGTCGTCGGCATGTATTACGGACTGCATGAATGGACTGCCGCAATGACGGGTGGTGTGGTCGATGCGCGCTTCATCGCGCTGGTCGACACGGCGCTCGAGTCTCCGCTGGGGCAGATTTCCATGGTGCCGCTGCTCGCATGGATCGCGAACTCCGCCCCGCCCCACCTCAAGGCGACCTTCTTTGCGGTCATGGCCTCTTTCACCAATCTCGCCTTGTCCGCCTCCCAACTGGGAACACGCTATCTCAACGAAATCTTCGTGGTCACCCGCGAAGTTCGCGCTGCCACCGGCGAGATCAGCCTGCCCGCGGACTATTCGGACCTGGGTCTTTTGCTCATCACAGTCAGTGGCTTGGGTCTCGGGATTCCGTTGCTCGCCATCCTGCTGACCCGGCTCGCCGGCCTGCGCAGCGCCTGAGCCTCGCCTGCTGGCCCGGGAGGTCCCCGGAGTCAGCGCAACAGCGCCTTGATGGCAGCAAGGTCCGGCAGACCAGCGCCCAGCATGAGCACGCCGTAAATCAGGGCGCCGAAATAGACCAGCGTGACCAGCACCATTACATAGCCCATCAGCACGAATACGCCGTCGCGCTGGATCATGCCTGCTGCGAGCAGCAGCACCGCGAGACCCGGCAGGGTATTGGAGAAGGGCACCATCACGAAGGGCATCAACAACAGTGCGCCGGACAGGATGATCATCATCCCGTTCCAGCGATTGAGGGTGGCACCGTGCGTGAGCACGGACCAGCGGGGCCGAATCACGCGCTCGATATGCAGGGTGAGGCCTATGGCCTTGTCCAGCGCCGGGATCAACCGTTCAACGGCAATCGCATGCGCGAGCAGGCGGGGCGGCAGCCACGGAATCCTGTTCATCACCACTCCGGCGCCGACAAGGATCACGACCAGGCTGAACACCGTGCTCATGCCCGGAATGGACACAGGCAGCAGGAACGGCACCATCAGGAGCATCACGAAGAGCAGCAGACCCTGCTCACCGATCAACCCCAGCAAGGCAGCGAGCGTAATGGTCTCGCCGCTGACCGCGGCACGCACACCGCGCAAGGTGTCGCTCAGGCCAAGCGAGGTGTCCTGGAACCTGATGCTCATGCGCAGCGTGTGCCGGTGGAGGGGCGCCACGAAGCGCGATTCAGTGCCACCGACATCAGGGCGCCGTTCAGTAGCCGTGCAAACGAGCGCAGATCACGCACACCGGACTCCCGTGCCACCGAGGCCGCAGTAGCCGCCAGGGTTCTTGGCCAGGTACTGCTGGTGATAGTCCTCGGCATAGTAGAACTCGGGCGCAGGCAGGATCTCGGTCGTGATGGCGGGATAACCGGCCGCAGTGAGGCCCGTCTGGTAGCGGGCAGCCGAAGCCTCTGCCTGGGCTAGCTGCGCGGCGTCGCTGGTGTAGATCCCCGAGCGGTACTGGGTGCCCACATCATTACCCTGACGCATGCCTTGCGTGGGGTTATGCGCTTCCCAGAACACCCGCAGCAGGGTTTCGTAATCGACCTGCGCCGGGTCGAACACCACGCGCACCACTTCGTTGTGTCCGGTCATGCCACTGCACACTTCCTCGTAAAGCGGGTTGGGCGTGAGGCCGCCGGCATATCCCACCGCGGTGGTGTGCACCCCCTCGAGTTGCCAGAACTTGCGCTCAGCGCCCCAGAAACATCCCAGTCCGAACAGCGCGAGCTGGCAGTGCGCCGGGAATGGCGGCAACAGAGGCGTACCGAGCACGAAATGCCGGTCCCTGATCACCAGCGGTGTGGGGCGCCCGGGCAGGGCATCGGCTGGGTCGGGCATTTGTTGTTTGCGAGCGAGTCCGAACATGGCGTCCTCCTGTTAAGCCTTCATCAAGCAGTTGCGTGTAAATTAGCACATCATGACTGTCCTGCCGGTTACCCTCCTCGCTGTGGCGAGTCTGTTCAGTGCGTGCTCACTGGCTGCTGAAAAATCGCCCGACCAGACCTCCACTTTCACCTTCATCTTCGAGAACGATCTCTTCGGCGAAACCGACGCCCAGTACACCAACGGGTTGCAACTGGCCTGGTTGTCCGGAGATCTTGCCCGGTATGCCGAAGCGGGGCGGGTGCCGGACTGGCTGCTCGATGCTGTTTCCAGAATGCCGTTCGTCAATGCCGAGGGGCGCTTGCGCAACGTCGGGTTCGCGCTCGGCCAGCAGATGTATACGCCGGAGGATACTGCGCGTCGCGAGCTGGTTCCCGACGATCGCCCGTATGCCGGCTGGCTTTACGGTGGCGTGAGCTTCATGAGTCGCTCTGATCACGCCATGGACGTGCTGGAATTGCAGGCCGGCATGGTGGGCCCGGCGTCGCTGGCCGAGCAGGCCCAGAACCTCGTCCATGAGATGCGGGATCTGCCAACAGCCAAGGGCTGGGATCACCAGCTCGAGAACGAGCCGGGCCTCAACCTCATCCTCGAGCATCGCGACCGGCGCATCCGCCAGACCCTTCATCAGCGCTGGGCTTATGACTTGATCACGAGCAGCGGCGGTGTGGCCGGCAATGTCGCCACCTATCTGCATGCCGGCGCACTCTTTCGACTCGGCTGGAACCTGCCGTTTGATTTCGGTACCTCCCCGATCCGTCCCGGCGGGGATCCCAATGCGCCGGCCGCGCGGGGAGACCCGCGCCTCGATGGCCAGACGCGGCTCGGCTTTCATCTGTTTGCGGGTCTGGGCGGGCGTCTTGTGGTGCGCGACATCTTTCTTGACGGCAATACCTTTGCCGACAGTCACAGCGTGGACAAGGAGCTCCTGGTCGGTGATTTCGTGCTGGGCGCGACCCTGATGGCGGGACCAGCCAAGCTCTCGTACACGCAGAACTTTCGCAGCCGGGAGTTCGAGGGCCAACCGGACAGCCACAATTTCGGGTCGGTGAGCCTCTCCTGGACCTTCTGAGGCCGCACGCTGTGTTGCCAGGACTGGTTGGGCCGCCAGGCCTTGGTGTCGGGAGGTTTGTGCTAGATTCCGGCGCCATGTACCGCCCCTTGTCCCTGTTCATCGGACTGCGCTACCTGCGCGGCAAACGACGCAATCGTTTTGCGACCTTCGTTTCCTTCGCCTCGGTGCTGGGTGTGGCGATTGGCGTGGCCGTGCTCATCATCGTGCTCTCGGTCATGAATGGCTTCGAACGTGAAGTGGCCGGACACATTCTCGGCATGACCTCGCACGCGACCGTTTTCCGCAGCGGGGAGGCAATGCCTGACTGGTCGCGCGTCGCCTCGGACATTCGCGCCGTGCCGGGTGTGACGGGAGTTCAACCCTTCATCCGGGGCAGCGCGATGATCAATCGCCGCGGGCGAATCAAGGGCGTGGTGGTCTACGGCATCCCGCGCGACGGCGAGGCGGAAGTCTCGGATCTGACCCGATACCTGGGCGATGCCCGCCTGTCCGACCTCGCAGCCGGGCGTGGCAAAACACCGATCTTCCTTGGCCAGACACTCACTGAGGCACTGGATGCCAAGACCGGCGATACAGCCACTCTCATCATTCCGCGCTGGTCTGCCAGCACGGGTGCAACCCAGCCGCGCTATGCGCCGGTGACCGTGAACGGCGTATTCAAGGTGGGCATGCACGAGTTCGATTCCGCGTTCGTGCTGATGGATCTGCCAGAGGCTGCGCGTCTGTTTGATTACGGTGAGGCGGTGACGGGCCTGCGTGTGCGCTTCACCAGCCCCGGCGAAGCGCTGGCGCAGGCCGCGCGCCTGCAGTCCACACTCGGTCCGGGCTTCGTCGTGCTCGACTGGAGCCAGTTCCACCGCAATTTCTTCCAGGCACTGCAATCACAGAAGCGGATTCTTTTCCTCATCCTGTCGGTGATCATCGGGGTGGCCGCCTTCAATGTGGTGGCATCGATGATCATGGTAGTCAAGGAGAAGCGCCGCGACATCGCCATCCTGCGCACCCAAGGCTGCACTGCGGGCACCATCCTCGGCGCCTTCGTGATCCAGGGGCTTCTCATCGGGACCTTGGGCGTAGCGCTGGGACTCGGTGCGGGACTGCTCGGTGCTGAATATGCGAACGACGTGATGCGCTGGCTGGAACGCAGCTTCGACCTGAAGCTCATCAAGGCGGATGTCTATTACATCGACTATCTGCCCACACGCATCCTGGCTGGCGATATCTGGCGTGTGGCTGGCGTCACGCTCGGCATCTGCCTGTTTGCGACCCTCTATCCCGCGTGGCGGGCGGCACGCGTGGCGCCGGTGGAAGCCCTGCGTTACGAGTAAGTCGCGCTCAAAATGGCAGAGCCCTGCGGGGATCATTGACACAACGCGCAACCATGAATTCCTGCAGCGCTTCGCGAATGGCATCAGCGAGTTCATTGATGCGCACGAGCGCGGGTGGCAATTGGACCGTGTCTGGCGCAGTGGAGGCAATCAGTGCCCGGCGCACGGCCGGATCATGCAGAAGCATCAGCCCCTCGCCATAAGCCTCGACAATTCGTGCCGCGGCCTGCGGCGCCTCCCCTTCAAGCACATGCACGATGCGCTCGAGCGGCGTCAGTTCCAGCTGGCTCAGCAACCAGGCTTCAGCCTGCCCGCCCATGGCCCGCGCTTCGGCCACGAGCAGATAAAGCCCCATCCAGGTCACGTAACGCACCAGACGCAACTTGGCCTGGCGCAGCGCCCAGCTGTCCTCGGCAGTGCGCGCATGCCGAAAGCTCTGCCAATTGCGATAAGCGCAGGCATATCGCACCAGATCGCCCTGCAGATAGTCCCAGGGGGCCTCGGCCGGCAAGCTGCGTGCAGGAGAGCAATACCAGTCCAGCACCCCTGCCCGCAGTTGGCAGAAGGCGTCCACGCCGAAGATCGGTCGCGCATCCAGCAACAACTGCATGCGACGCCCGAAGGTCGCGGGTGATTCATCAAGACTGCCCAACGCCGCCGGATCGACGAGCGACGCAGGGGTGATGGCCGCACGGAAAATTCCATCGGCCTTGGGCACGGCGAGCCCACATTCCCGGGCGCGCGCGAACACGGCCGCAATGGCCTCGCGCACCGTCTGGTCGGTGTCGGGTGACATCGGTGTGTCGTCTGCCACGATGAAGAGGCTGTCGAAGTCCGAATCAGGGCCGGCCTCGAGACGACCCAGCGAGCCCGCCGCGGCCAGTGTGAGAAAAACGGGTTGCTGGGCCCGCGTGGTCTCAGCAAGGTTTTTCAGCAGCTCGATGGAGCGTATGCGGCACGCTTCGAGCCCGGGATGAGGCAAGCGTTCAGGCACCGGCGTGGTGCGCTTGCCGCGTGGACGGGCGAAGACGGTTCGGCATGGCGGAGTCGCTTGTTCGTCGAGGTGATTGCACAATAGCGGGCATCTCTTTTTCCAGACAAGTGAGACGGCGCAATGATTATCACCGGCAAGACTGCAGTCATCACAGGCGGCGCGAGCGGCATCGGACTCGCCACCGCACGCGAAATGGTCAAACAGGGTGTGGGCGTGGTGGCTCTGGTGGATCGTTCGGACGTGGCGCACAGCCATGCCCAGGAGATCAATCAGGCTGCTGGACGCGAAGCGGTCGTGGCCTATTGTGGCGACACCACCAGCGAAAGCTTTCGCAAATCAGTGTTTGATGATCTGCAGACCCGCAGCGCGCAGCCAGTGAGCATCTGTGTGCCTGCTGCAGGCATCACGCGCGACGGGTTGTCCGTGCGCGTGAACAAGGAAAGCCACAAGGCGCAGCTCTATCCCGCTGAGACCTTCCGCGAAGTCGTGGAAGTGAATCTGATCGCGCCCGTGTACTGGGCGCTGGAAATGGTGTCCCGCATTGCCGAACGCAGAAGCGCAGCAGGCTTGAAACGCTGGCAGGCCGCTGAGGGCATGCAGGGCGTGGTGGTGTTCATCGGTTCCGTCTCCTCCCAGGGCAACAAGGGTCAAATCGCGTATGCCAGCACCAAGGTCGGGCTCGAAGGTGCGGCGGCCACCCTGATGATCGAGGCGATGTTCTACGGCGTACGCTGCGCGGTGATCCACCCGGGATTCACGGACACACCCATGGTGCGGGCGCTGGGAGAGGACTACATCCAGAAGCACGTGCTGCCAGCCACGCAGATCGGCCGTCTCATCGCGCCGGAAGAAATCGCCGACGCCATCTGCTTTCTCTGTCGCAACTCCGCGGTCAGCGGCCAGTTGTGGGCGGATGCAGGCTGGCAACCACTCAACACCTGAAACTTATAATAAACAATAGGTTATGGTTTTTTTATTGAGTGATTTCGTCATAACTTTCCCAACAAGTTAATTTTCAGAAAAAAAAGCGATTTTTTGCTTGCAGGGTGGAGAGGCTGTAACTAGAATCAACAACAGGTAGAAGTCATAACTACATAAATCTTAATTGAAAATGATGTCTCTTTGATGCCGAACTCCGGTTTCACAGAAGATCTACCGGTCGCCGCGTCAAACGCGGTTATGCCCAATACAGTCCCGACCTCGTCCGCAATAAAAACGACGCACCCCGAGGGAAGATTCTTCAGTCACCCTGAAGACTTCCCTCTGGAAGTGCGCACCTCACTGGCCTGGCCGGAGTGGCCGTCTCACGATCGTGGCGCAGAGCCCGTGGGGCTGCGCTTCTTTTCCGGGACCCGCTTGCGGCTGCAGGCGAGCATCCGCATCACGATTCCCATCCGTCAGCGTGAACATCACTTCCAGGCACGTGTGACCGACGTGCGCGCGCTGCGCATCGGCTATGAGATCACCGCGGTGTTGCGTCACGCGAAGGAGGGAGAACACCTCGCGCTGGTCGAGCGGATCTGTGCGATGGAGTGCGTCCTGCACAAGCCGACCTTCAGGCGGGCTGGCTGAAGCCAGCCGGCGTTGCCTCTCAGCGTCGGGCCCAGGCCTTGCGCACTTCCTCAGCCACAATCGCGATGCCACGCGACACGGTTTCTTCCGGTTGTGCGAACGAAAGCCTGATGCATTGATCGAGGTGCGCCGGAGCATGCTCGCGGCCCGGCGCAAAGTGATGCCCGGGAATGATGAGCACACCGCGGGCTTTCAGACGTTCATAGAGCTCCTGCGCAGTAATCGGCAGGCCACGCAGCCACAGCCAGAGAAAGATTGCGCCCTCTGCCTCGTGGATGAGGTAGTCGAGGCCGGCCAGCTCACGGTCACAGCAGGCCAGGGCAAAACGGGCTTTGCCGGCGTAGAAGGGCCTGATTTCCTGCTCAACGAAGTGCTTCAGTTCATCCGACTGGAACAGCGGTGCTGCGAGATGACATCCCAGCGGGTTGGGCGCCAGAAGCATGCTCGTGTTCATGTTGGTCAGTACCCGGATGAGTTCCGGTGCAGCAACGATCACCCCGACCCGCAGGCCTGGCAACCCGAGCTTGGAAAGGCTGAAGCAGGCGATCAGGCGCGAAGACCAAGGCAGAGTGTGTTCGACGAAGGTGATGCCGGGAAACGGTTCACCATACGCGCAGTCGACAATCAGTGGCACTTCTGCAGCCTCTGCAAGTGAAGCGAGACGCGCGAGATCCTCATCTCGACACACATTGCCGGTGGGATTGCAGGGGCGACTGAGGCACAGGGCTGCCATGTGTGCGTCTGCGCGGAGTGCTGCAAAGTCCATCTGATAACGAAAACGCCGTGGCGTTGTCTCCACGGGCCGTGGCTCGACGGCCGACAGCATGTCACCGGCCAGGCCCTGCCCTTCGTAGCCAATGTATTCGGGGCATTGGGGAAGCACGATCCGGCGCTGGACGCCTTCGCGCGTCGGCCCTGCGAGCAGATTGAACAACATGAAGAAACTGGCCTGGCTGCCCGCGGTGCAAAGCACGTGAGAGGCATCCACCGGCCAGCCCTGATGACGGGCAAGGAAGCCTGCGACCGCCTCGCGGAAGAACAGCGGGCCCTGCGGATCCTCATAGGCCGCGAAGGCATCATCGAGCGCAGCTGAGCGTGCGAGAGTCGCCAGACGTTCCGAGAACCAGGCATGCATGGCAGGCACCCGTGCCGGATTGCCGCCACCGAGATTGAGGTAGGCACCCGGGTCGCGTTGCACGGCACCCAGATCATCCATCAGGGCACGCGTGCCTGAGTGGCTGTTGAACCTGTCACCCACCCGCGAGAGCCTTGGGAGCTTCATCTGCTTCCTTTCCTTTGCAACCGGATCAACACTGCCTGCTTCAACCAACCGCGAGTCCCGTTCCGGATCATGAAATTCAGTCCCCTGCGCGCGCTTCTGCTCGTGGTCACGCTATGCGTATCAT
>JBDLQR010000054.1:0-7448 GCA_039800485.1 Pseudomonadota bacterium | reverse complement strand
CTTGTAACCGACGACACCATACACGACGTGTGCCCCGGCCTCCTGCAGGCGGGTGGCAAGCTCGATGTTGGCCTCCTCATCGAAACGCGCCTTGAGCTCAACCACCACCGTGACTTCCTTGCCCGCGCGCGCCGCCTCCACCAGCGTCTTGGCGATCGGCGAGTCCGGTCCTGTGCGGTACAGGGTCTGACGGATCAGGAGCACATCGGGATCCGCCGCGGCCTGGCGCAGCAGTTCCACCACCGGTGAGAAGGACTCGTAAGGGTGGTGCACCAGCAGGTCGTTCTGGCGAATGGCTTCGAAGAAATCGATGCCGACCGGGAGCTGGCGCGGCCGCGAGGGCGTGAATGAGGGGAATTTGAGCTCGTGACGTTCAATCATGTCCGGCACTGCCATGAGTCGCGTCAGATTCACGGGGCCGTTGCAGCGATAGATGTCTTCCGGCCCCAGCTCGAATTCGCTGCGCAGCAGGGAAACCATCTCGTCCGGGCATTCGATCGCCACTTCCAGGCGCACTGCATCGCCAAACCGGCGCTGGTGCAGCTCGCCTTCAAGCGCATGCAGGAGATCTTCCACGTCTTCGTCGTCCACGAAGAGGTCGCTGTTGCGGGTTACCCGGAACTGGTAGCAGCCGGTGACCTCCATGCCCGGAAACAGATCCTCCACATGTGCATGGATGATGGAGGACAGAAAGACGAATTCGTGGGCACCACCGGCGTAGGAGGCGGGGATGTTGATCACCCGCGGCAGGGCGCGTGGTGCCTGCACGATGGCGATGACACTGTTGCGCCCGAAGGCATCGGTGCCTTCCAGCGACACGAGGAAGTTGAGACTCTTGTTCAGGATGCGCGGGAAGGGATGCGAGGGATCGAGCCCGATAGGGCTCAGCACCGGCAGCAGTTCGCGGTAGAAATACCGCTTGACCCACTGCGCCTGCTTCACATTCCACTCACTGCGCTTGAGGAAGCGTATTCCCTTTTCTGCGAGCAGCGGCGTCAGGACATCATTGAGCACCCGGTATTGCTCGGCGACCAGCTCATGCGCGACTTCCCCGATGCGTTTGATCTGTTCGGACGGCGTGAGCTGATCCGGACCCATCTGCCCGGAATTGAAAGCGACCTGCTCCTTGAGGCCGGCCACCCGGATCTCGAAGAACTCGTCCAGATTGCTGCTCGAGATGCACAGAAAGCGCAGGCGCTCGAGCAGCGGGTTGCCCTCATCCTTGGCCTGCTCAAGGACTCGCCGGTTGAACTCCAGCAACGAGAGCTCACGGTTGATGTAAAGCGTCGGATCGCTCAGGTCGCGCAGCCGGGTATCCACGGGTACAGTCTCCCTCAAGATTCATTCGCGGGGCGGTCCGCTCACCGTGGGATGGCGCAAGCCCTCCCTGATAATATTCAGCCCCGATTTCTCCCGAGTATAGCGAGGTCAATCAAATTCCATGTGTGCCGCACGCGCTTCCCGCACCACGACCCGCAAGGTCGCTGGCCAGACCCTCGCCTCCCGGGCTGACCGCCACCGCCTCTACGAGAATTCGGTGCAGGATGCCGACGCCGAGCTCGATTTCGTGGAACGCGAATTCCGTCAACTGCGGGGGCGCAATGCCCGCTACCTGCGCGAGGATTTCTGCGGGACCGCGAGCGTCGCCTCGGCCTGGGTCGGACGGCATCGCCAGAACCGCGCCGTGGGGGTTGATCTCGACCCGGAGGTGCTCGCCTGGGGGCGCAGCCATCATGTGAATACCCTGCCCAAGAGCGAGCGGAGCCGGGTGACCTTGCTGAATGAGGATGTGCTGAAGGCGGTCACCCCGCCACAGGATGTGATCCTCGCCATGAATTTCAGTTACTGGATCTTCAAGACGCGCGACGCCCTGCGCGACTATTTCCGGGCCACGCGCGCGGCCCTGGGTGAGGATGGCCTGTTCCTGCTTGATTGTTTTGGTGGCTATGACGCCTTCCGGGTGCTGAAGGAGCGGCGCGAACTGAAGGGTTTCACCTATGTATGGGACCAGGCCAGCTACAATCCTGTGACTGGCGATCTGCGCTGTCATATTCATTACGAGTTCCCCGACCGCTCCTTGCTGCGCAAGGCGTTCACCTATGACTGGCGGCTGTGGACGCTGCCGGAAATCCGCGAGGTGCTGGCAGAAGCCGGCTTTGCACGTACCGTCGTGTACTGGCAGGGGTGGGATGACGAGGCCGATGAAGGTGATGGTGATTACCAGCCTGTGGAGTCGGCGGATGCCGATGCAGGCTGGATCGCTTACCTGGCGGCGCTGCGCTAGGCCTGTCACGAATCTGTAATATTTCAGTCCAACACTCGCCGCGGCCTAGGGCCTCCAGGCAAACCTCGCAAAATCCAAGGAGAAATGGCGTGCTGAAACCCAATCGCGCAGTGCTGCTGCTCACGGCTGCCCTGCTGGCCCCCGCTGCTTTGGCGGCCGGCCCTGAAGATGCACTCGACGCCGGCCTGGTCGGTTACAACAAGGTCAGTGGCGTGACCGGCAACCTGTCCAGTATCGGCTCCGATACCCTCGCCAACCTCATGACCCTGTGGGCCGAGGACTTCAAGAAGCTCTATCCCAATGTGAATGTGCAGATCCAGGCTGCCGGTTCAAGCACCGCACCCCCGGCACTGACTGAAGGCACCGCCAACCTCGGTCCCATGAGCCGCACCATGAAGGGTGAGGAAATCGGCGCCTTCGAGGCCAAGCATGGCTACAAGCCCACCGCCATCCCCGTGGCCGTCGATGCGCTGGCCGTGTTCGTGCACAAGGACAACCCCATCCAGGGCCTGTCGGTCCCCGAAGTGGATGCGATTTTCTCCGCGACCCGTCTCTGTGGTCATGGCAAGGATCCCAAGACCTGGGGCGACCTTGGCCTCACGGGTGAACTGGCCGGCCAGAACATCCAGCTCTTCGGGCGCAATTCGGTCTCGGGAACCTACGGATTCTTCAAGGAAGTGGCCTTGTGCAAGGGCGACTTCAAGAACAATGTGAACGAGCAGCCCGGCTCCGCCTCCGTGGTCCAGGGCATCACCAAGTCCGTGAACGGCATTGGTTACTCGGGTGAGGGCTACAAGACTTCAGGCGTGCGCATGGTTCCCCTGTCACGCAAGCCGGGTGGCGAACTGGTGGCGGCGACGCCGGCCAATGCATTGTCCGGCAAGTACCCGCTGGCGCGATTTCTGTATGTTTACGTGAACAAGGAGCCCGGCAAGGCCCTGCCGCCGCTGGAACGGGAATTCCTCAAGATGGTCCTCTCCAGGGTGGGGCAGCTCACCGTGGTCAAGGATGGTTACATTCCCCTCCCGGCCAGCGTGGCCAAGAAGTTCCTGGCCTCCGAACTCGCCGACTGAGACCCCTCCCCCCGAAGCGACGGCTGTGTTTCAGTCGTCGCTTCGTCATAATGCGCGCGCACACTCGAGCCTCTGCCTCTGACCTGCAGAACCGGGAGCGGTCCCGGTTCTTCACCTGTTCAAATCAAGACGGATAGCCCGTGACTGAGCCGACCCTTTCGGATCTCGCCCAATCTGAAGCGCGACTGCGCAAGTTCCGCATGCTGAAGGACCGCCTCTTCGGCCTGGTAATGGGCGTTGGCGGCGTGGCCGTGATCGGCGCAATCCTGGCCATCTTCGTGTACCTGCTGGCGGTGGTGATTCCCCTTTTCCGTTCCGCCGAGGTCAGCTCCTCGGCCGCACTGCGCTTCGAGCAGGCCTCACCGACCACCAGGCTCTCCCTCAACGAATACGCCGACATTGCCTTTGCGCTAGGCGCGGATGGCTCCTATGCATTTCATGGCCTGGAGGACGGACGCGTCCTGATTCGCGGTTCCCTGCTGCCGACGGGGCGCGAGCTTCAGGCGATGAATGGCAGCACGCGCAGCGCAAGCACCTTGGCGCTTGCACTGGATGACGGCACGGCCGTCATCGCACGCCCGACCTACGTGGAAACCTTCAAGGATCAACGTCGGGTCTCCTCACCGTCCCTCGCATGGCCCTTGGGCGAGGCTCCTGTCGCGGTAGTCCCCGAGGGACGTCGGGTTACCCACATTGCGGCCGAGGCGGGCGAAGATGGCGCGACCATTGCCGCGCTTGCCGAGGATGGAACGCTCTACCTCACGAGTTATGCCCGCGCAGTGTCCTTGCTCCAGCTGGACGGCGCCCTCGAATCGACCCAGGTCGAGGTGGGCAGGCTCCCTGCGACCGTGGCCTATCTGGCCATCGATTCCGACCAGCAGGAACTCTATGCGGTCTCCCGCACTGGCCAGATGCATTTTTTCGACATCCGCGACAAGACCGCGCCGCGCCTTCTGCAGGAACTGCAGGTGTTGCAGCCCGGCGAGGAGGTCACGGCCGTGGAGTTCCTGGCGGGTGGCGTGTCTCTGCTCATCGGTGACAGCAGCGGCCGGGTCTCGCAGTGGTTTCCGGTGAGGGATGAAGAGAACAACTACCGGATGACGCGGATCCGTCGTTTCGAAGGCTTGGCCGCGCCGGTTGCAATCATCATCCCGGAACATTTCCGCAAGGGCTTCCTGGCGGTGAACACCCAGGGTGGGCTCGGGATCTTCCACGCGACCGCGGAACGTACCTTGCTGCTGGAAGAAGGGCTCATGGCGCGTCAGCCGGTGGTGGGCGCCATCGCGCCCCATGCTGATTCCCTGATCCTTATGGGTGCGGAGGGCGAGGTGGAGACCTTCGAGGTCTATAACAAGCATCCGGAAGTGTCGCTGAAATCGCTCTGGGGCAAAGTGTGGTACGAAGGACGCGCGGCACCTGAATACATCTGGCAGTCATCCTCCGCCTCCAGTGATTTCGAGCCGAAGTTCAGCCTGACGCCACTGACCTTCGGCACCCTCAAGGCTGCCGTGTACGCCATGCTGTTCGCCATTCCCGTGGCCATCTTTGGCGCGGTTTACACGGCCTACTTCATGCAGCCGCGCCTGCGCATGATCGTCAAACCCTCGATCGAGATCATGGCTGCACTGCCCACGGTGATTCTCGGCTTTCTCGCCGGGCTCTGGCTGGCGCCCCTGATCGAGAGTCATCTCATTGGTGTGCTTCTCGCCACTGCACTCATGCCCTTGGCCATCCTGCTGGCCGCCTACGTATGGTCGCGCCTGCCGGAGACCACACGCCATCGCGTGCCGGATGGCTGGGAGGCCATGATCATCGTGCCGGTGGTCTGCCTCGTGCTGTGGGCCACCATGGGCTTGAGCCAGCCCGCGGAACAGCTCTTCTTTGGCGGCAACCTGCCACGCTGGCTGGCGCAGGAGTGGGGCATCACCTACGACCAGCGCAATTCGCTGGTCGTGGGCATCGCGATGGGCTTTGCGGTAATCCCCAATATCTTCTCGATCAGTGAAGACGCGGTGTTCGGCGTGCCCCGCCAGCTGACGACCGGTTCGCTGGCACTCGGCGCCACCCCTTGGCAGACCGTTACCCGGGTGGTGCTGCTCACCGCAAGCCCCGGCATCTTTTCCGCCATCATGATCGGTCTCGGCCGCGCAGTCGGTGAGACGATGATCGTGCTCATGTCCACCGGCAACACGCCCATCATGGACCTCAACATCTTCCAGGGCTTTCGGGCGCTGTCCGCGAACATTGCGGTCGAGATGCCGGAATCGGAAGTGAACAGCTCGCACTACCGCATTCTTTTCCTCGCGGCGCTGGTCCTGTTCGGCGTGACCTTCCTGTTCAACACGATTGCCGAAATCGTGCGCAGCCGCCTGCGCGCCAAGTACGGAAACCTCTGATGAAACAGAACCTCCAGCAGTGGGTGGCAAGTGGCAACCCGTGGATCTGGCTCACGGCAGGTGCGGTCAGCCTGAGCCTCGTGATGGTGTTCGGGCTGCTGGTGCTGATTGCGGCCAACGGGCTCGAGCACTTCTGGCCCAAGCAGGTGGCAGCGTTGACGGTGCAGGCGGGCGAAGCTGAACCCGAGATCCTGCTGGGTGAAATCGTGGATGAAGAAACCGTGTCCGCGACTCGGGTGCGGGAAGCCGGGGGCACCGTTCCTGAAGGCATGGTGGTGGTGCGCCGCCTGTTGGTGAAGGTCGGCAACCGTGACGTCGGGGGCAGTGACTTCCGGTGGATCCCCGAGACTGAAATCCGCAACGTCGACTACCCATCGGCCGCGCTGGTGGCGGAACGCACCGAGTGGGGCAACTTCTACGGCTATCTCGTTGCCGTGCGTGAAGGCGAGGACACCCTTCCCGCCACGGATCCCTGGCAGGAAATTCCGCCCCGCCTCGCGCGCGTGGAAGACATGCGCGGTGAGCTCCGCCAGCTGGAACGGGTGGAGATGGGGCATATCAATGCCGCGCTGGAAGATCTGCGGCTGCGTGAGCGCAGTCTGCGTGCGCAGGGTGATGAGGCCGGGGCCCTCGCGCTGGCGCCACAACGCGAGTCGCTGGACGCCCGTTTCAAGGAACTGAGCACCCGGATTGCGGAGCTGCACGCGAGCTTTGACCGGGACAGCCTGCTGGTCCGCACTGCGGCGGGCGAAGAGCGGGTGGTGCCGCTCGGCAAGGTAGTGAGGATATTCCAGCCCAATGACATGCACTGGGGCGAGAAGGCCTGGCACTATCTGATGAAGGTCGGCGAATTCGTGGGTGATGAGCCGCGCGAGGCCAATACCGAAGGCGGCGTGTTCCCGGCCATCTTCGGCACGGTACTCATGGTGATGGTGATGTCCGTCATCGCCACGCCGTTCGGGGTGGTGGCCGCGGTCTATCTCCGTGAATACGCCAAACCCGGCCCGGTCACCAGCGCCATCCGCATCGCGGTGAACAACCTGGCCGGCGTTCCTTCCATCGTCTATGGCGTGTTCGGCTTCGGCTTCTTCGTGTACTTCCTGGGCGGCAATATCGATCGCCTGTTCTTTGCAGAAAAACTTCCCGCGCCCACCTTCGGCACACCCGGCCTGCTGTGGTCGGCGCTCACCCTCGCCCTGCTGACCGTGCCGGTGGTGATCGTGGCGACGGAGGAGGGGCTCACCCGCATCCCGCGGGCCATCCGGGAAGGCAGCCTCGCCCTCGGCGCCACCAAGGCGGAGACCCTCTGGCGCACCGTGCTGCCCATGGCGACTCCCGCCATGATGACCGGCCTCATTCTGGCGGTCGCCCGCGCGGCGGGTGAAGTGGCGCCGCTCATGATGGTGGGGGTCGTGAAACTCGCGCCCACCTTGCCGTTGGACGGCGAGTTCCCGTTTCTGCACCTGGACCGCAAGTTCATGCACCTTGGATTCCACATCTATGATGTAGGCTTCCAGAGCCCGAACGTGGAGGCAGCACGCCCGCTGGTTTTCGCGACGGCTCTGCTACTGGTACTCATCATCGTCTCCCTCAACCTGGCGGCGATTCAGATCCGCAATCGCCTGCGCGAGAAATACCATGCCGCAGACAACTGACAACGTGAGCCCTCTGCATGATGCCAGCCATCCGGCCACC
>JBDLQR010000053.1:0-7190 GCA_039800485.1 Pseudomonadota bacterium | reverse complement strand
GATCACGCCATGGATCGCGCCTGTGTGCTGGCCGCTGCTGGTAGCCAGGCCGGGCAGTGCATGGAAGGCGCGATAGAGGTAGGAAGAGCCGTCCACGAGGACCAGCTTTCCGGGGCTTTTGGCTTCACTCAAAGGGGTAATTCCGGCACTCACGGACGTGCGAGTCGTGGTGCTATGCTATGCGCAAACAACAGCCCCGTGGAATAGAGGTAGCCGCCAGTGCCCAAGCATCATTTCTCCCGCCCGCTCGCGCCGATGCTCCTGTTGGCCATGGCGTTATCCTCCGGTGCGCAAGCGCAACAGGATCTGCAGGAGATTCCGGAGGCTGCGCCGCCTCCGCCGCCGCGCATCGAGGATGGTCAGGAGATGGAGCCGGATGTCACCATCGTCCAGCGCAAGGATGCCCAGGTAGAGGAATACCGCATGAACGGTCGCCTCTACATGGTGAAAATCATCCCCATCGTCGGCCCCGCGTACTACCTCAAGGACACCGATGGCGATGGCAAGCTGGAGACCCGCTTCAACGATGGTCGCAACAGCGCACTCGACGTTCCTCAGTGGGTGATCTTCAGCTGGTAGACAGGAACGCCACGGCCACCCATGAAAAAAGCCCTCGTAATGAGGGCTTTTTCATGAGGGCCTCCCGCATGCCGCAGCATCCGGGAGGTTCAGCGCGCTGCCTACTCGGCGACGATGAGGTCCACGCGTCGGTTCTTCGCCCGACCCTCTGCGGTCTCGTTGCTCGCGACGGGCCGGCTTTCACCAAACCCGGTCGCTGACATGCGATCCGCGGCAATACCCTTGCTCAACAGATAGCTCACTACCGAAGCAGAGCGCTGATCGGAGAGCTTCTGGTTGTAGGCATCAGAGCCCATGCTGTCGGTATGGCCTTCCACGTTGATCCGGATTGCCGCATGTTCATTCATGATGCCGACCGCTTCGTCGAGCTTGGTCATTGCCTCAGGACGCAGGGTGGCCTTGTCGAAGTCGAAGTGGGTGCCTTCGAGGCTGATGATCTTGGTGCCTTCTTCAGGCGCCGGAGGCGGCGGGGGCGGCGGCGGCGGAGCAGGCTTGGGCGCCGGTGCCGGGGCAGGAGCGGGTGCCGGCGGCGGGGTTTCCTTTTCGCGGCAGAAGAAATAACCGAGTGCGCCACCAATGGCTGCGCCGGCAACGTATGCACCTGCGTCATCTGAATCCGCCGCGGCGGCGACGACACCCGCACCGGTCGTGGCACCCACGAGCGGACACAGGATTTGCGGCGCTTTGATGTTCTGGTTCGCGCAACCAGCGAGCACACTGCTCAGGGTCAAGGCGATACCGATTCGGGTTGGTGTGTTCATTGGTCGAAACGTCCCCATTGTTGTGGTGGTCTCGGTCTACGGCGGATCCCCGCCGGGCGCTGTCCCGCAAGGCGCGCATCGAGAAGTGCCGGGCAGGATAACACAGCGTTTTAGAAGTTGCCCATAAGCCATTCAATTCGCGGGTGAATCTCGGTCCGGGGAAACACTCACCCCATTTCCTCCAGGTAGCGCCGCAACTTGCCTGGGTCCGAGGTCTTCAAGGCCTTGTCCGCAAGAATGCGCATGGCCGAGGCATCCGTGCCGGCGATGAGTCCCTTGACCTCGAGCAGTACCGCCGGATTCACGCTGAAGGATTCGAGCCCCAGCCCCAGCAGCAGGCGGGTATAACGCACATCCCCGGCCATTTCCCCGCACATGCCAACCGGGACGCGGGCACGCTGACCGGCTCGTATCGTCATCGCAATGAGCCGCAGCACACCCGGGTTGATGGGGTCGTACAGGTAATTGACCTCATCGTTCACCCGATCGATGGCGATTGCATACTGGATGAGGTCATTGGTGCCGATGGAAAGAAAATCCAGCACCTGTGCAAAGCCATCTGCAAAGACCGCGGCTGCGGGCACTTCGATCATGCCGCCAATCGGCATCTCCGGTGCGAAGGGAATCCCCTCGCTTGCAAACTCGGCCTGGGTCGCGCGCACGAGCTCAATGACCTGATGCGCTTCCTCCAGATTCGACAGCATGGGAATCATCATGCGGACCGGTCCCAGCGCCGAGGCGCGCACGATGGCCCGGATCTGCGGCATGAACAGGGCGGGCTCTTTCAAGCCCAGGCGAACCGCGCGCAAGCCCAGCGCCGGATTCGCGCCCTTGCCGCGGGACGTGAGGGCCGGGTCGACCTGTTTGTCCCCGCCGATGTCCAGCGTGCGGATGGTGACAGGCAAGCCGCTCACGGTCTTCACCAGCTGCTGATAGGCCTCGAAGTGCTCTTCCTCCGAGGGCGGATCGGCCCGGTTCATGTAGAGGAATTCGGTGCGATAGAGGCCCACTCCACGCGCGCCCACATCACGTGCCGCGGCAAAATCGCTCGGCAGCTCCACATTGGCCTGCAACTCGACAGCCACGCCATCCCGCGTCACGCACGGTGCCCGCTTGAGCTTGTTCAGACCGACGGAATACTTCGCGCGCTCACTCTGCCGCTTGCGATAGTGGGCGAGTGTGCGGGTATCCGGTTCGCCCACCACCACGCCTTCATTACCGTCGATGATCAGCAGTTCGCCCTCACGGACAAAGCGCCGGGCGTGATGCACGCCGACGATGCCGGGAATACCAAGGCTGCGGGCGAGAATCGAGGTATGGGAGGTCGGGCCACCGAACTCGGTCACGAACCCGACCACGCCATGATGCTGCATCAGCAGCGCATCGGCGGGTGCGAGGTCATCGGCGAGGAGAACAGCGCCCACCAGATCGGGATCCTCTGCTGAGGCGGGTGCCAGGCC
Organism: Pseudomonadota bacterium; assembly: GCA_039800485.1. Lineage (GTDB taxonomy): Bacteria > Pseudomonadota > Gammaproteobacteria > CAIKBL01. The sequence continues at coordinate 4,390 of JBDLQR010000053.1, read as the reverse complement.
GCTGCCCTGAAGGCTGCGCAGGATCCCGTTCATCACGTGTTCCACATCGTCCCGCCGCGTGCGCAGGTAAGGATCGGCCATCTGATCAAACACCTGCACGATGGCGTCCCGCTGCTGGCGGACCGCCCAGGCCGCGTTGTAACGGCGCTCCCGGATGAGCCTGATGGGCTCGTCAGCCAGCATGGCATCGCCCAGCATCAACAGGTGTGTATCTATGAAGGCGACCACGTCATGCGGCGCATCGGCAGGAATGCGATTGCGCATCTCGCGCAGATGTCCGGCCGCGTCGTCAATCGCTGCCCGCAGGCGGTGCACTTCGGCATCCACCTGCCCGGGCTCGATCAGGGTTTCACGCGCGTCGTGCTCGGCATGGATGATGATGTGGGCCTTGCCGATGGCGATTCCGCGGGAAACCGCTACACCATGCAGGGAGAAGGTCACTCCGGTTCACCGAACCGGTTGTTGACGAGCTCGGTCAGGGCCGCGAGCGCTGCCTCTTCATCCTCACCCTTGGTGGTCACGGTCAGCTCCGAGCCCTGTGACGCGGCGAGCATCATGAGTCCCATGATGCTCTTGCCATTGACCGATTTGGCCTGCTTTTCGACGTTTATTTCGCAGGTATAGGCCGCCGCCGTCTGCATGAACTTGGCGGCCGCGCGGGCGTGCAGGCCGAGGCGATTGATGATGAGCAGCTTGGCGCTGGGCATGGCGGCGTCAGAGATCCCGATGGGTCAGAACGATATGCCAGCGCTCGCGGAAATGCGAGGCGATGCGTTCGGCAACATACACCGAGCGATGCCGACCGCCGGTGCAGCCCAGCGCGATCGTGAGATAGCTGCGATCCTCCTGCTGGAAGCGCGGCAGCCAGCGTTCCAGGAAACTGATGATGTCATCCGTCAGCTCCCGCGCCAGCGCATTGCCATCCAGAAACTCCCGCACCGGAGCATCGCGCCCGGACATCTCACGCAGACCGGGATCCCAATGGGGATTGGGCAGGCAGCGCACATCGAAGATGAAATCAACATCCGGAGGCACACCCTTCTTGTAGCCGAAGGAGCTGATCTGCACCGCCAGCGCACCCGGCGCGCGTCGGGTCACCCGCTCGTTGAGCAGCGCTCGAAACTCGTGGATGTGGGTATGGGTGGTGTCGATGCGCAATTCGGCCCGCGCGATCAGTGGCTCGAGCAGGGCGCGCTCGCGCGCAATGGCCTGGCGCAGCGGCAGGCTGGATGTGGACAGCGGATGCCGGCGACGGGTGAGATTGAAACGGTTGATCAGCGCCTGTTCGCTCGCCTCGATGAACAGCACCTCCACCGCAAAACCGTTCGCCCGCAGCAGTTCCAGGATCTGCGGAAGCTGCTGCAGGTCGGTGTCCGGGTTGCGGGCGTCGATCCCGACTGCCACCTTGCTGTACAGGGGCAGCGTACTGCTGCTCACGAACTGGGCAAACTCCGCCAGGAAGCTCGTGGGCAGATTGTCCACGCAGTAGAAACCCGCATCCTCCAGCGCATGGAGCGCCACGGTCTTGCCGGCGCCCGAAAGCCCGGAGACCACGATGAAGCGTTGCAGGTTCATCCGACCGTACTCAGATCCTGTGCCCGCCCTCGCGTGCATGATGGTCGGTCATCTTTTCCTTGTGCTTGGTGACCTGACGGTCGAGCTTGTCCAGCATGAGGTCGATGGCCGCGTACATGTCTTCATGCTCGCTCATGGCATGGAGGGTGGCACCGGTGACATGGACCGTGGCTTCTGCCTTGCAAAGCTGACGCTCCTGTCCCAGCACGAAATGGGCATCGACCATGTGGTCGAAATGGCGCTGGACGCGCTGCATCTTGGTCTTTATGTAGTCATTCAGGGCTGGTGAAAGCTCGATGTGGTGGCCGGTGATGTTGATCTGCATGATGGGACTCTCCTGTCGAACTGTCCGGTTTTGACCGCGCCCGCAACACGCCCGTTCCGCAGCGCTGCTCAGGCAAACTTCTTGCGCTCATTGGAGGGAGGAATCTGCATACCCTCCCGGTATTTTGCGACCGTGCGACGAGCGACATTGATGCCCTCCTTGGTCAATATCGCCGCGATCTTGCTGTCGCTCAAGGGTTTCACCGCATTCTCCGCTGCAATCAGGCGCTTGATCACCGCGCGGATTGCAGTTGAAGACGCCTCTCCGCCAAGTGCCGTACTGACATGGCTGGAAAAGAAGTACTTGAGCTCGAAGGTACCACGTGGGGTGTGCAGGTACTTGCGCGTGGTCACGCGCGAGATGGTTGATTCGTGCATGCCCAGGGCCTCGGCGATGTCATGCAGGACCATGGGGCGCATGGCTTCTTCGCCATGCTCGAGGAAGGCCCGCTGGCGCTCCACGATTTCTTTCGCCACGCGCAGCAGGGTTTCGCTCCGGCTCTGCAGGCTCTTGATGAACCAGCGCGCTTCCTGCAGATGGGTGCGCAACGAGTTGTTGTCCGGGGTGTTCTCGGCCCGCCGGATCATGTTCATGTAGTAGGGATTGATGCGCAGTTGCGGCACGGCCTCGGCGTTGAGTTCGACTTTCCAGCGCCCATTCACCTTGCGCACATAGACATCCGGCACGAGGTACTCGGTGGTCGAGGAGGCATAAGCGGCCCCCGGCCGCGGCGAGAGCGAGCGCACCAGCGCCACCACTTCTGCCACTTCCGACTGGTCCAGTTTGAATCTGCGGCCGAGCTGCGCGAAATCACGACTGGCGAGTGCCTCCAGCGCCTGCTCACACACTGCCAGTGCTTCTTCCCGCCAGGGAGTGTCTTCGGGCAGTTGCCGCAGCTGCAGGGTCAGGCATTCCTGGACATCGCGCGCGCCAACCCCGGCCGGTTCCATCATCTGGATCTGCTTGAGCACGGTCCCGATTTCATCGAGCCCGGGCGCGTCCTTGCCGAGCATGGCGACCAGCGTCTCCCGCAAGTCCTCCGGCGTTACCCGCAGGAATCCGTCCTCATCGATACCATCGATAAGGGCGATGCCAATCTCCCGGTCCAGCGGTGTCAGCGGGATGAGATTGAGCTGCCAGAGCAGGTGTTCGCGCAGGCTTTCGGCCGGCCCGGACTGGTTTTCGCGACCCTCGTCATCACCGCTTCCAGCTGGTGCCCCCTGCGGCAGCGTGCTGTCGAAGACCTCTTCCCAGTCGGCATCCACCGGCAGATCATCGGGGATGTCGTCGGTGGTCGAGGCACGGCTGTCGTCCCAGTCGTCGGTCTCGCCCCCGAGATCCCCGTCTGTACCCTCCCGCTCACCGTCACTGTCCGCGGCCGGGGCCGTGGGCCCGAGGTCGAGGCCCAGATCCGGCAGCTCACGCTCGTCTTCGAGCTCCAGCATGATGTTGGAGTCCAGGGCCTGCTGGACTTCCAGGGTCAACTCCATGGAGGAGAGCTGCAGCAGCCGGATGGCCTGCTGCAGCTGGGGCGTCATGGTGAGCTGCTGCCCAAGCTTGAGCTGGAGGGACTGTTTCATGCGTCAGCCGAGTAACGGAACACATCTTGCATGAAGCGAGTGTAACGCAAACCGGCCGCGGTCGAGCCCCGACATTGCAAACAAGGCTGGCAGGCGCCGCGCAGGGTGCGCGGTGCGGAATCAGAGCGAGAATTCTTCGCCCAGATAGACTTCGCGGACGTGCGGATCCTCAAGGATTCTGGCGGGCGTGCCTTCCGAGATGATGCGTCCGTCGTTGACGATGTAGGCTCGATCACAGATGCCGAGGGTCTCGCGCACGTTGTGATCGGTGATGAGCACCCCGATGCCCAGTTTGCTGAGGTGCTGGATCAGGCGCCGGATGTCGCCCACGGAGATGGGGTCAACGCCCGCGAAGGGCTCATCGAGCAGCATGAAGCGAGGCTGGTTGGCGACCGCCCGGGCTATTTCCACGCGCCGCCGCTCGCCCCCCGACAGGGACATGCCGAGATTCTTCTTCAGGTGTTCGATATGGAAGGCTCGCAACAGGGCTTCCAGGCGCAGACTGCGCTGTGCGGGAGTCATGCTGCCGTCGATCTCGAGGACGGCGGCAATGTTTTCCTCCACCGTCAGCTTGCGAAAGACCGAGGCTTCCTGGGGTAGATATCCAAGCCCCTTGCGCGCCCGCTGATCCATGGGCAGGCCCGAGAGATCTTCGTCATCCAGATGGATGCTGCCACCCTCCCCCATCACGAGGCCCACGATCATGTAGAAACTGGTGGTCTTGCCCGCGCCATTGGGGCCGAGCAGTCCGACCACCTCTCCACTCTGGACAGTGAGGCTCACGTCGCGCACGACCTGGCGGGATTTGTAGCTCTTCGAAAGCTGACGAACCTTGAGAGTGGTCACTGCCGCGGGGCTCCGGCAACCCGTGGCGTCCTCATTGAGGGCTGACCTTCTTGGGTGGAATGAT
>JBDLQR010000052.1:0-3441 GCA_039800485.1 Pseudomonadota bacterium | reverse complement strand
GCGCGGGCCCGCTATGTGGCGCCGCGACTCGGCACCCTCTCGCCGTGGGCCAGCAAGGCAACCGATATCGCGCACAACTGCGGGCTGGGCGAAATCCTGCGCATTGAACGCGCCGTGCTGTGGGAGCTCGATGGCATCCGCAACGAGGACTGGGATGAAGTCACGCCGCTTCTGCACGATCGCATGACGGAGAGCGTGCACGCGGCAGCCGAAGGGCTCTGCTTCTTCGGGACCTTGCAACCTGGTGCACTGGGCCGGGTTCCCTTCCGCGCCGAAGGCCGCACCGCGATCGAAGCGCTGGATGCACGCCTCGGCCTTGCCCTGGCGCCCGATGAAATTGACTACCTCGCCGACTGCTATCGGGTTCTCGACCGCGATCCGACCGATGCGGAGCTCATGATGTTCGCGCAGGCCAACTCCGAGCATTGCCGCCACAAGATTTTCAATGCGGACTGGCAGATTGACGGTGTTGCGCGCAGCCCCAGCCTCTTCGGGATGATCCGCGCCACGCATGCAGCGCATCCCAACCAGATCCTGTCCGCCTACCGCGACAACGCCGCAGTCACGCGGGGTCACACGGGAGAACGGTGGCAGGTGGACCCCGCCACACGCTGTTTCCGTGCCGAGCACGAGCCGATGCAGCTGCTCATGAAAGTGGAGACCCACAATCATCCCACCGGCATCTCGCCCTATCCGGGCGCGGCAACCGGCGCGGGCGGCGAAATCCGCGACGAAGGGGCGACGGGGCGCGGCGGGCGCCCCAAGGCGGGCTTCAGTGGTTTCACGGTGTCCCACTTGCGCATCCCGGGTTTCACCCAGCACTGGGAAGCATCCCGTCCGGTCAATCCCCGGCTCGCAAGCCCGCTCCAGATCATGCTGGAGGGGCCCATCGGCGCGGCCGCCTTCAACAATGAATTCGGTCGGCCAGCGCTTGGTGGATATTTCCGGACTTTCGAGCAATTGAGCCTGGATGGCAGGCGCCGCGCCTACGACAAGCCCATCATGCTGGCGGGAGGCATCGGCAACGTGCGCCCCGGCCATGTGGAGAAATTGCGCCTGCCCGCAGGTGCCTGCGTATTGGTCCTCGGCGGACCCGCCATGCTGATCGGCCTCGGCGGAGGTGCTGCCTCCTCCCAACGCGGCGGCAGCAGCCAGGGCGATCTTGATTTTGCCTCGGTCCAGCGAGACAACGCAGAGATGGAGCGCCGGGTTCAGGAAGTCATAGACGCCTGCTGTGCGCTGGGTGAACGCAACCCCATTCTGTCCATTCACGACGTGGGCGCCGGCGGACTCTCGAACGCTGTACCGGAGCTGCTGCACGACAGCGGTCGGGGCGGTCGGCTGGATCTTCGCGCCATCCCGAGCGCGGATGCGAGCATGTCCCCGCTCGAAATCTGGTGTAACGAGGCACAGGAACGTTATGTGCTGGGCGTGGCGCCGTCGGACCTGGACATGCTCTTGGCGCTCTGCCGGCGCGAGCGATGTCCGGTGGCGGTGCTCGGGGTGGCAACCGAAGAGCCCCATCTGCGGGTGGAAGACTCGCGCACTGGCGAGGCCGTGGTCGACCTGCCGATGGAAGTTCTGTTCGGCAAGCCACCGAAGATGTTCCGTACGGCGAATACCGAGCGCTTCCCTGTGCAGCCTCTGCCCGGGCACTGGCCGGATCTGTCAACGCTCATCGCACGTGTCCTTCGTTTCCCGGCGGTGGCGGACAAACGATTCCTCATCACCATCGGTGATCGCACGGTTGGCGGCCTGTCGGTACGTGATCCGATGGTCGGCCCGTGGCAGGTACCGGTCGCGGACTGTGCCGTGACCTCGCTTGACTACACGGGTGTCGCGGGCGAGGCCTTCGCCATTGGCGAGCGCATGCCACTCGCATTACTGGATGGTGCTGCTTCCGCGCGCATGGCCATCGGTGAAGCACTCACCAATCTCATGGCTGCCCGGATCCTCGACCTCTCTGAAGTGGTGCTTTCTGCCAACTGGATGGCGGCAGCGGGCCAGCCGGGCGAGGACGCCACGCTCTACCAGGCAGTGTCCGCCACCAGTGAACTGTGCCAGGCACTCGGGATCTGCATCCCGGTCGGCAAGGATTCAATGTCCATGCGCAGCAGCTGGAAAGCAGATGGCGTGGAACACGCCAGCACCTCTCCGGTCAGCCTGGTGGTTTCAGCCTTTGCGCCAGTGGCTGATGTGCGTGCCACCTTGACGCCCATGCTCGCAGCAGCGGATGACACGCTGCTGCTGCTGATCGACCTCGGGCGCGGCCGACAGCGCCTCGGCGGCTCGGTGTGTGCGCAGGTCTGTGACAGCCTGGGCCATGAAGCGCCTGATCTCGAACATCCACAGGATCTGGCTGCTGCATTCGCCGCGATGCAATTGTTGAACGAGAGCGGTTATCTCCTTGCCGCCCACGATCGTGCCGATGGTGGCCTGGTGGTCACGCTGATGGAAATGGCCTTCGCGGGCCGTTGTGGCTTCAGGGTCGATATCGCCACGCTTGGTGCAGATCCGGTGCAGGCGCTCTTCAACGAGGAGCTGGGCGTGGTGGTGCAAATTCGGGCCGGGGATCTGGCCGCGGTGCTGGCTGTGTTCTCACAGCAGGGCATACCTGACGCCCATCTTCATGTACTCGGTCCTGTGGTGCCCGGCACCGTGCTTTCAGTCACGCGCGGGTCCGAGCTGCTCTATCAGGAAGATCTTTTCGTGCCCCTGGAAGAATGGACCGCCACCACACACAGACTGCAGCGCCTGCGCGACCATGCGGACTGCGCGGATGAAGAGCTCGCCACCGTACTCGATCGCCAGGATCCCGGTCTGCGGCTGGAAGTGCCGGAAGCGCTGCCGATCACCATCCCGCCTGCACTGGCGCTGTCGCGCCCGCGCGTCGCGATCCTGCGCGAACAGGGTGTGAACGGACAGCGTGAAATGGCCGCGGCGTTTGCGCGAGCAGGCTTCGATGCCTTCGATGTACACATGTCTGATCTGATGGATGGAACCGTATCGCTCACGGACTTCCAGGGTCTGGCGGCCTGCGGCGGCTTTTCCTACGGGGATGTGCTGGGTGCGGGAGGTGGCTGGGCCCGTTCAATTCTGTTCAATGCGCGTACCGAGGCCGAATTCAGTGCATTCTTCCAGCGCCAGGAGACTTTCTCCCTTGGCGTCTGCAATGGCTGCCAGATGCTGTCCCAGCTGAAAAGCCTGATTCCCGGTGCCGGACACTGGCCCAGGTTCCTGCGCAACAGATCCGAGCAGTATGAGGCGCGACTGGTGATGGCGGAGGTCTTGCCCTCGCCCTCCGTTCTGCTCAGGGACATGGCCGGACTGCAGGCCCCCTTGGTGGTCTCGCATGGCGAGGGGCGTGCGGTTTTTGCAGACGCGCCCACGGGGACCTGTGTCCGTTTTGTCGACAACCGGGGCCACGAAGCGCGCCACTAC
>JBDLQR010000051.1:0-4305 GCA_039800485.1 Pseudomonadota bacterium | reverse complement strand
GTACCGTGTACCGCTCGGGGTATACGGTGATCGTGGCGTCGCTGGTGCTGACCGGTCTCATCTGGGCCTGCGTGCTCGCCAAGCTGGGAGGTGCATGATGAGCCTGCGTAGTGATCTCGGTCGGGTCAAGGGACTCGGCGCAGCCCACGAGGGCGTCGGCCATTGGCGCCTGCAACGACTTACCGCGGTAGCACTCATCCTGCTCGCGCTCTGGTTCGTCACCACCCTGATGGGCCTCATCGGTGCACCCCATGCAGAAGTCGTGGCGTGGGTCGGGCAGATACATGTGACGGTGCTTCTGCTGGCCTTGAGCCTCGCACTGTTCTGGCACCTCAAGCTCGGGCTGCAGGTCGTAATTGAAGATTACGTCCACACGCCCTGGCTGCTCATCACGGCCCAGGTGGCGATCCGTGCCTTCGCGGCACTCGGCGCGCTGGTGGCGGTCGTATCCATACTCAAGATTTCCGTAGGCGTGAGTTGACCCATGGCTGCATATCCTCTGATCGAACACAAATATGATGTTGTCGTGGTGGGTGCCGGCGGTGCCGGCCTGCGTGCCACTTTCGGCATGGCCGCCGAGGGCCTGACCACCGCCTGCATCACCAAGGTTTTCCCCACGCGCTCGCACACGGTGGCGGCCCAGGGCGGCATGAGCGCCGCGCTCGGCAACATGGGTCCGGATGACTGGCGCTGGCACATGTACGACACCATCAAGGGTTCGGACTGGCTGGGTGACCAGGACGCCATTGAATACATGTGCCGCGAAGCCATTCCAGCGGTCATCGAGCTGGAACACTACGGCGTGCCCTTCTCGCGCACCGAGGACGGACGGATCTACCAGCGCCCGTTTGGTGGCATGACCACCAACTACGGTGAGGGCATTGCGCAGCGCACCTGCGCCGCAGCTGACCGCACCGGGCATGCGATTCTCCACACCCTCTACCAGCAGTCCCTGAAGCACAACGCGGAGTTCATGATTGAATACTTCGCGATAGACCTGGTGATGGATGATGAGGGCGCCTGCCGCGGGGTGCTTGCCTGGAATCTGGAAGATGGTTCCCTGCACCTCTTCCGGGCGCACCAGGTGCTGCTTGCAACCGGTGGTTACGGGCGTGCCTATTTCTCCTGTACCTCGGCGCATACCTGCACCGGCGATGGCAACGGCATGATCCTGCGTGCAGGCCTGCCTTTGCAGGACATGGAGTTCACGCAGTTCCATCCCACCGGCATCTACGGCGCGGGCTGCCTCATCACTGAGGGCGTACGCGGCGAAGGCGGTTACCTCACCAATGCCAAGGGTGAGCGCTTCATGGAGCGTTACGCTCCAAACGCCAAGGATCTGGCCTCGCGCGACGTGGTCTCGCGCTCCATGACCATCGAGATCCGCGAAGGCCGCGGCGTTGGCAAGGATGCAGACCACATCCATCTGCATCTGGAGCACCTGGGCCCGGAAGTCATCGAGGAGCGCCTGCCCGGTATCGCCGAATCAGCCTCGATCTTCGCCGGGGTCGACGTGACCCGCGAGCCGATTCCAGTGCTGCCGACGGTGCACTACAACATGGGTGGCATTCCCACCAACTACCATGGCGAGGTGGTGACCCTGCGCAACGGGGATCCGGACAGTGTGGTCCCGGGTCTGATGTCGATTGGTGAGGCGGCCTGCGTGTCTGTGCACGGCGCCAACCGTCTCGGCTCCAACTCACTGCTCGACCTGGTGGTCTTCGGGCGCGCTGCAGCCAAGCGCTGCGCGGCCACCATCAAACCCGGCATGCCGCATCCGGCGCTGTCATCCAATGCGACGGACAAGGTGTTGTCGCGCTTCGATCGGATGCGCCACGCCAACGGTTCGGAACCGACTGCCAAGCTGCGCCTTTCCATGCAGAAGATCATGCAGGAGTGCGCGGCCGTGTTCCGCACCGGCGAGGTGATGGAAGAAGGCATCAAGCGGCTGCGTGAGGTGAAGGAAGCTTTCGAGCATGTGAAGGTGAGCGACCGTTCACTCACCTGGAATACCGACCTGGTGGAAACGCTCGAACTCGACAATCTTCTCGGCAATGCCATCACCAGCATCGAGGCCGCTGCCAACCGCAAGGAAAGCCGTGGCGCACATGCGCGTGAGGACTATCCGGATCGGGATGACGAGAACTGGATGAAACACACCCTCACGTGGATTGACGACAAGGGCAATGTCCGTTTCGATTATCGGCCGGTGCACATGTATACCCTGAGCAACGAATGTCAGGTCGTGCCGCCGAAGAAGCGCACCTACTGAGACAGGCAAGCAGAGGAAAATCCCCATGGCAGAGTTCAGCCTTCCGAAGAATTCGCGGGTGATGCCCGGCAAGACCGTCTCCGCGGCGAACGGCGCCAAGCGCGCGCGCACCTTCCGGATCTACCGTTACGACCCCGATTCGGGGGAAAACCCCCGCGTCGACAGTTACGAAATCGATTTGGAAAAGTGCGGGCCGATGGTGCTCGACGCGATCATCTACATCAAGAACGAGGTCGATCCCACGCTGGCCTTCCGTCGGTCCTGCCGGGAAGGGATCTGTGGCTCCTGTGCGATGAACATCGACGGCACCAACACCCTGGCGTGTACCAAGGCCACCGAGTCCATCAAGGGCGACGTGAAGATCTATCCGCTGCCGCATATGCAGGTGCAGAAGGATCTGGTGCCGGATCTGAAGCACTTCTATGCGCAATATGCCTCTGTGAAGCCCTGGCTGCAGGCTGAATCCCCGCCGCCGCCGGACCGCGAGCGTCTGCAATCCAAGGAAGATCGCGAGAAGCTGGACGGCCTTTACGAGTGCATCCTGTGCGCCTGCTGTTCCACCAGCTGCCCGAGCTATTGGTGGAATGGTGACCGTTACCTCGGCCCCGCAGCGCTGCTGCAGGCCTATCGCTGGCTGGTGGACAGCCGCGACGAGGCCACCGGGGAGCGTCTGGATGAGCTGGAAGATCCCTTCAAGCTCTATCGCTGCCATACAATCATGAATTGCGCACGCACCTGCCCCAAGGGCCTGAATCCCGCGGAGGCGATTGCGAACATCAAGAAGATGATGGTGACTCGTACCCTCTGAACGACAGAAACACGCCAGTGACAGCTGAGATGAACAGGCTGCGCTGGCGTTGCCGGCGTGGAATGCGCGAGCTGGATATGGTCTTCGACCGCTTCCTCGCGCAGGACTACGCGGGGCTCGATGACGACTCCAAGGCACGCTTCCTTGAACTGCTGGAAGTGACCGATCCGGAACTCTACGACTGGGTCCTTGGCCGGGTGTCCCCACCCGAACACTTCGCCGGACTCATCAGTTCACTGCAGCAGCATCGCCCGCATTCGTGAATCCGGACAATTTACAAACGCTCCTGGAACAGCCCGCTTCCTGCAGGCTTGACCAGGCTGTCATCCGGGTCGAAGGCCCGGATGCGCGCGATTTCCTGCATGGGCAATGCACCAGCCATCTCAAGCGCCTCGGTCCTCTCGATGCCGTGAGGACGGCGTGGTGCACACCACAGGGTCGGGTCTCGTTCCTGTTCTGGCTGGTTCCGACCGCATCGGGTTATCAGTTGCTGCTGCCTGCGAGCGAGGCCGCGCGTTGTGTGCAGCGGCTGCGGATGTTTGTGCTGCGCGCCAAGGTCGAAGTGGAAGATCTCTCCGCAGCCTGCGACGTACATGGGCTGTACTTGCCGCCCGCAGCGTCCGCGCGCGCGCAGACGCTGGGTCTGCCGGCCGAGGTTTGGCGCCGCGCCAGCATCGCGCCGGGTGTCACTGCCCTGCGGATGGAGCAGGCAGCGCGCTTTCTGCTGATCGGCGGGGGTGCCGCGGTTTCCGAATGGCTCGCGAGCCATGACATCACGGCCGTGAAGCCCGACACCTGGCGGTATCTTGATATCCGTCATGGGCACATCGAGATTGCAGGCAGTCACGCAAACGCGTTCCTGCCCCAGCAGCTCAATCTCGATTTCCAGAATTCGCTCGCCTTCGACAAAGGCTGCTACCCGGGCCAGGAGATCATCGCCCGCCTGAAATATCGCGGCGAGGTCAAATCCCGCCTTCTGATTGGCACCAGCGATGAGGAAATCCTCGAGGGGGAGAAATTCTCTGCCAGTCCGGAGGCCCCGACAGCCGGCCAGGTGCTCGCCTGTGTGCGCGATCCTGCCGGCCGTAGCCATCTGCTTGCGGTGGTGGACCTCGGCGCCTTGAACGGCGGCCTCATCACGGCGATGCCTCCGGCACGCACCGTCCATTTCGAGCGCCCACCTTACTGGCAAGACTGACGGGGTGTCCCCTTACATCCCCGCCTG
>JBDLQR010000050.1:0-5411 GCA_039800485.1 Pseudomonadota bacterium | reverse complement strand
CGTCGCCCACCACGCGGTGGTACCACTCCCAGGCCTCGGGATTGATCGGCTCGCCCACGCTGCCGAGCAGTTGCAGCGTGCTGCGCGAGGTGCGCTTCACGAAATCGTCGCCCTGCTGCATCAGCGCGCGGATCGCGGTCGGCGCGGTGTAGAAGATGTTCACCTTGTGCTTGTCGATGACCTGCCAGAAGCGGCCTGCATCCGGATAGGTCGGAACCCCCTCGAACATGAGTGTGGTGGCACCGTTCGCCAGCGGCCCGTACAGGATGTAGGAGTGTCCGGTCACCCAACCCACATCGGCGGTGCACCAGTAGATATCGCCATCGCGATAATCAAAAACGTACTTGTGGGTCATCGCGGCGTAGACGAGATAGCCACCACTGGTATGCAGAACACCTTTGGGTTTACCGGTGGAGCCCGAGGTGTAGAGGATGAACAAAGGATCTTCCGCACCCATTTCCGCCGGCTCGGACTCGGCGCTCACGGCAGCACAGGCTTCGTGATACCAGACATCGCGACCAGCCTGCCAGGGCACGTTGCCCCCGGTGTGCTTGATCACGAACACTGTCTGTACGCCCGGGCAGTGCGCGAGCGCGGCATCGGTGTTGGCCTTCAGCCCCACCTTTCGTCCCCCGCGCACGCCCTCGTCCGCGGTGATGACCACCTTGCAATCGGAATCGAGGATGCGGTCCTTCAGGGCTTCCGGCGAGAAACCGCCGAACACCACCGAATGCACCGCGCCGATTCGCGCACAGGCGAGCATCGCAACGGCGGCCTCGGGGATCATGGGCAGGTAGATGGAGACGCGATCTCCCTTCTGTACACCCTTGGCACGCAGGGCATTGGCAAAGCGGCACACCGCTTCGTGCAGCTGTCGATAGGTGATTTCCCGGTGCTCGGACGGATCATCTCCCTCCCACAGAATGGCTGTCTGATCACCGCGCTGGGGCAGGTGCCGATCCACGCAGTTCTGGCACACGTTCAAGGTGGCGCCTTCGTACCAGCGGATGTCCACCGTGTGGAAATCCCAGTTGCTGACCCGCTCCCAAGGCTTCATCCAGGTGACGAACTCATGCGCCTGCCGGGCCCAGAAGCCATCGGGATCCGCAAGGGATTCCTGGTAGAGCGCGCGATACTGCGCATCGGTGAGGTGTGTCCTCGCCGCAGCGGCGGCACTCACGGGATAGATCTTCTCGCTGTTCATGCAATGAGCTCCGGGCATAAGCGCATGGATTATGCAAAGACGATCGGCTTTTTGCCACCGCGCCACTGTCCACCATAGGCCGCGTGGCATCGGCATCGATTGCATCGCTGCGACCCGCCCACTAAGGTGCCGCGGGTCTTCATCTCACACAGAGTCCGCCCATGCCAAGCCGGGAAGAAATGCTGAAGGCAGCGACCCATGCGGTCGCCGCAACCTGTGCGGTCGCACGACGTGTGCAAGTCGCCACGGGCCGGATGCAACGCATGACCAAGGAAGATTACAGCCCGGTCACGGTGGCAGATTTCGCAGTCCAGGCGCTGGTGGCCCTGCAACTGCAGGAAACCCTGGGCGCGCTGGTGCTGGTGGGTGAGGAAACGGCGGCGGATCTGCATGAGGCGCAGTCGCACGGGTTGCGGGATGCGGTGGTCGCGGCCGTGCGTGAGATTCGCCCCGGCCTCACTGCGAGCCAGGTCATGGATGCCATCGACCTTGGCAATCACGATGCCAGTGCAGCCGCCTACTGGACCCTCGACCCCGTGGATGGCACGAAAGGTTTCCTGCGCGGCGGCCAGTACGCCATCTCACTTGGCTACATCGAGAACGGTGAAGTCGTCCTCGGCGCACTGGGATGTCCCAATCTGGGTGCCGATTTCGCGCGACCCTTCGACCAGCCAGCCCCGCAGGGATCACTCTTTTTCGCGCAGCGCGGGGGCGGAGCATTCACACTCCCCGATGATGCGCCCTCGGCCCCGGCAAGCCCGATCCGCGTGGCAAGCACTGCCGACCTCAGCACCCTGCGCATCTGCGAATCCGTGGAGGCCGGTCATTCGCGAATCGATGACACCCAACGTATCGTCGACAGGCTCGGCATACGGGGTACACCCGCGCGCCTCGACAGCCAGTGCAAATACGCCGTGGTCGCCCGCGGCCAGGCCGATGCCTATCTCAGGCTGCCCACCCGGGCCGACTACCAGGAGAAGATCTGGGACCACGCCGCAGGCGCCCTGATTGCGGCCGAAGCCGGGGCCAAGGTCAGCGATATCGACGGCAAGGCGCTGGATTTCTCCCAGGGCGCAACCCTGCGCCGCAACCGTGGCGTGGTTTGCGCCGCGGCCCACTTTCACGCACCGCTGCTGGAGGCCATTGCCGCCCTGCTCCCCTGAGTGTGCGGTCGGAACGCAACAGGCTTTCACCAACCGCCAGGCCTTGATATCGTCCCGACCAGAATCACAACAACAAGGGAGCTCACCCATGCGCGCCCGCCCACTGCGACCGCCCTATCGGGTGGTCATCGTCGAAGACCACAAGTTCATCGCGGAAAACCTGGCCCAGCGCCTCGCGCTGGAAAGTCAGGTCGAGGTTGTAGGCATCGCCAACTTCGGATCTGCGGCGATCCATCTCGTCACCCATCACGACGTGGACATCGTGCTGCTGGACATGCAGTTCGAACAGGAAGACGGCATCGGCATCGCGAAACAGCTGCTCGAAGCCCGGCCGCAACTGCGCATCATCGGGCTCTCAGTCCATGATGCGGACTACCACCCCGTCGCACTGCTTGAGCTGGGCGGCATGGGCTACCTCACCAAGCGGTCTACCGCACGCGAAGTGCTGGACGCGATTCGGCGGGTGGCGGGCGGCGAAATCGCCATCAGTCCCTCCATCGCCCTGCATCTCGCCACGCACGCGCCCTATCACACCCCCAATGAACAGCTGCAATCACTGACCCACAAGGAGGTGGAGGTGCTCGCAGAAATCGCGCATGGGCTGTCGGTCAAGCAGATCGCAAGACGTTCGGGGCTGACGGAAAAAACCATCCAGACCCATCGCAACAACATGCGCAAGAAGCTCAAGGCCACCACGGATGTGCAGCTCTGCCTGCTGGCGATCAAGGCAGGGCTCGTCGACATTCATCAGACGGCGGTATGAGGGATGGGTGAAACTGTCCCGAATCAGCAGATTCGGGACAGCGTCACAGGAACAGATAAATCCAGTACCACGCGCAGGCGATCAGGGTCAGCACACCCCAGAAGATCAGCCAGCGCTGTCCGGCGCGCACGCCCGCCACGGTGAAGATGACGCCGATGATGAGCGTCATCCACACCGTGAGCGTGACGAAATCGTCCGTGAGTGGCGGATAAGCCGGCGGGAGCTCGCCGGCGGCCAGCTGGTCTGTGCGATATCTCATGGCGCGTACGCCATCACCTCGACTTCCACCAGGGCGCCCTTCAGCACGAGTCCTGAGACCACGGTCGAACGCACAGGCGGATGATGTGCAAAGAACTCGGCGTAAACGGCGTTGAAACGCGCAAAGTCAGCACCGTCTACCAGCCAGACCGTGGTCTTCACCACCTGGGCCAGGCTTGCCCCCGCCTCCGCCAGAATGGCGCTGATGTTCTGCAGTGCCTGGCGTGTCTGTATCTCGATGCTGTCGCCGGCCAGCGCGCCTTGATGAGTCAGTCCCAGCTGCCCGGACAGGAGCAGGAAGTCACCTGCGCGCACGGCCTTTGACAGGGGCAGTGGCTTGCCGTCGGCGAGGGTCAGGGCACCCCCGATGATTTCGTGTTTCATGCGTTACTCCTCGAACTTGGCCACGAGGGGCCGTGGGGGGACTTGTGGGTGACCGGACGCCGAATGAGGTGCGGTGGCTTCCTCCAGCCAGGCCAGCCAGCGCAAGGCGTGCGCCGGGCTATCGCCGCACATTTCGGGCTCCGGACGCAGGCTTGCACACACCGAAGGGCGCAGCGGTTGCCCAAAGATTGCACAGCGCAGCGAGTCTGTCAGTTGCACGCAGCGTACGCCGGCGGGCTTGCCATCAGGCATTCCCGGGATGGGGCTGGAAATGGAGAGCCCGATGCAGCAGGCACCACATCCCGGTCGGCAGTTCATGCGCTCACGCCTCCTGCTTGCGGAAGATCCGGTACAGACCGAGCGTCAGCACGGGAAGGGTGTAGATGCAGAGAAAGCCCCAGGCCAATGTGCCGTATCCCTGGGCGACCAGCTTCACGATGCCGAGCTTCGCGAGCAGCAGGCTGAGCAGCACTGCAGCGCCTGCCGCCAGTGCGTGTTGCACCGCTGAGAAACCGTGCCCGTGCCGCTCACGCCACCAGTTGTCCAGGCGTTCGTTCACACCCTGCAACACGCCTACGCCGGTCTGGATGATGGTCATGCACAGCACGCAGACGTAAAGCGTCAGTAGCCAGGGTTGGCCGATTTGCTGCATCAGCCAATAGGTGGGAATGTCCTGCTCTGTTACTTCGGGCCAGGCCCCCATGAAGGCAATGTGGAAAAGCAGGGCCGGCAACACGCCCGCTATGCCGGCCGCAATTCCCGCCGAAAAAGCCTCGAACCGGCTGGCGAGCGGTGCCGCCACGTACAGCAGCACGGGCGCGAGCGCGCTGTTGTACAGGATGAAGACAAAAGCGCTTTGAACCCACCCCTCGGGCGCCGCAACTTCCCTGAAGGCAGCCGCGATCTCCGTCGCCCGGAGTTGCCAGACCTGCCAGCAGAACACGCAGATGACAGCCGTCAGCAGCACGGCGCCTGCCGTCAGTGTGATCTCGACCAGCCGACGCCCTGCCCAGGCGAGTACGATCACCGCACACAGCATCAAACCCGTTCCCAGCATGTCGGGCACATTGAAGAAATCGCCCAATACCGTGCCCGCAGCGGCCCCGGTCACCGCCAGCACAATGAGCAGGAGGATGCCGAAGAGTATTTCGTAGACGATCCACAGCGGCCCCAGCAAGGCCTTCAGGAAGCTCCGGTAATCGAAGGTGCGCGTTGTCCTCGCCAGTTCGAAGCTCACCCCCAGCACCAGGCCAAAGCCGAGCGCCACCAGCGCAATCACGCCCACGCCACCCCAGGGACCGAAGCGGGAGATGAATTCAGCGATTTCCCGTCCCGTGCCATAAGCACCGCCCACGATGACAGACTGGAATACTGCCGCAGGCACCAGCACCGCGGCTGCGCGATGCAGATTCATGTACGTTCCCCCAGAAAGGCACGCATTCGCAGCTGGGGCTCGCCGGCGGCATAGGCCACTTGCATGCCTGCAATTGCCGCCTTGCGCGCATCCTCGAAACCTTCCATCACCAAGGCCCTGAACCGGGCCTTGGTCGCGCGAAAGGCAGCGGGTGACTGCGCTGCGAGCATGTCCGATCGCGCAACCGCCGCATCCAGCAACGTCTCGGCCGTGACCATTTCGTTC
>JBDLQR010000049.1:0-3260 GCA_039800485.1 Pseudomonadota bacterium | reverse complement strand
CAGCGAGGTGCGAAGCGCATGCGTGAGATCATCCCTGGCCGCGAACGAAACTTCGCTCGCCAGATCGACTGGAATCTCTTTCGCGTGTTCCATGAGATCGCCCGCTGCGGAAGTCTGAGCGCGACGGCACGCGCGCTGCACATGCAGCAGCCGAGCGTCAGCGCAGCGCTCAAGCGGCTGGAGGATCGGTTGGAGTGTCGTCTTTGCGAGCGATCGCCAGCCGGCATCCGGCTGACGCCCGAGGGGCGTGCGCTGGCCGAGCGCTGCGAGCGCCTGCTGGCTGAGGTGGGGCGAATTCCCCAGGAGCTGGCGGCTGCCAAGGACGAGCTGGCGGGCAGCCTGACGCTGTGCATGGTTTCGCAGCTGGTGTGCCCGGCGCTGGATGCAGCGCTCGCTCGCTTCCATACCCGCTACCCGGGCGTGATTCTTCGCATCGAGGTTTCCCCGTGGCGCGAAGTGGTGGAAGCCGTACGCACGGGCGAGGCTGAGATTGGTATTGCCTGCGACAGTGCGCCGAGTGTCGAACTCCGCTACGAGCCGCTGATGCGGGAAACCCAGCAGCTCTATTGCAGCGACCGACATGCCCTGCACGGTCATGCGCCGTTCCTGCCGGCCGAGCTTGCAGAGCAAGCCTTCATCGACACGGGGGAGGATGAGCCGGGCGAACTGGCGGCCTTCCGTCGCCGGCATGGTCTCGGCCGCATTCTCGGGGGCCACGCCCAGGATCTGCATGAAGTCCGATGGCTGATCGGTCTGGGGGTGGGGCTGGGTTTTCTGCCGACCGTGGTGGCGAAGCGCTTGCCGGATGCTGCTGCCCTGTGGCCGCTGCTGCCTGAAGATCTGCTGCCCAGCTATCACATCCATGCCATCACCCGGCAGTCCGCCGCGCTGGCACCCCTTGCCAAGCGATTTCTGGACGAACTGCTGGAGGAGATTCGTCACAGCGGGTGAGCGTCACTCAAGCTGAACAGTCGCTGGCTGAGCAGGCCTGCCGGGCGCTCACGCACGCACTGTGAGTGGGTCATAGATTCCAGTGATGGTGGTCATCGGCATGAACCGGCTACCGGAGATCACGGAACGCTGCATAGCATCATGCCCATGCCTGCATTTCCCACGCCCACCCTGGACTCACTGCGCGGCTTGTGGACTCGCTCCCTCATCGAATGGCCGGATGGGCGTCGTGATACCGATACTCAAGTGCATTGGTTGCAGGGTCCCGGTCTTTACATCGACTTGCGCCAACCAGCCCACCGTCCGGATTTCTCCGACGCACGCGGGTTCGAGGACCTCAATGAGACCAACCTGACGTGGTTGGCACGCCAGGAAGGCTTCGCGGGCAGGCTCGGGTTTGATGGCGTCTTCTTCGAGTGGGGCAGAGCGATCGATCTGCAACCGATGGCACTGTACTCCGACGCGGGACGCCTCTGGCTGGAGCCAGGGCGCATGGTGGAGCAGGGCCGTGACATTGCCTACATCGAGCACTGGCACCGTGAGGCTGATGGACCTGCCGTGCAGTGTTTCGCCGCGCACCTGCGTCGCCCAGAGGATGGGTGCGAGGCCTTTCTGGTGCGTGCAGACCGGCATTTCATGTTCGCGCGCGCGCGCGTCGCACCACTGCCGCAGGCTGAATCCCTGGTTGACTGCCTTTCGCTTGCGGCCAGCCCTGAACAGTGCTTTGCATGGCTGGATTGCGAAATCTCCTTCGGCCACACCGCGCAGCGGGATTTCGAAATCCTGCACTCCAGCCTGCCCTGGCGCGAGCGCCTCCAGGGGGAGATGCGCATCGCCCATGATTCCTTGCGCCTGGCCGAGGCCGGCAGTCCTTCGGCAGGCGAGTGGCAGATCATCGAG
Source organism: Pseudomonadota bacterium (assembly GCA_039800485.1). Lineage (GTDB taxonomy): Bacteria > Pseudomonadota > Gammaproteobacteria > CAIKBL01. The sequence goes on along the minus strand of JBDLQR010000049.1, from coordinate 1,409 downwards.
GCCGAAGGCGATGTCTCGCTTTTTGCAGCCTGAGACCGGGATTTTTCAACTACCCCCATGGAGTCGGATCATGACCAGACTTAAGAAGATGCTGTTCCTCGCCTGCCTGGGCTTCTTTGCGCTCGCCGGCCTGCAGCCCGTGCAGGCCGCTGAGAAGAAGACCTTCCGCTTTGCCTGGTCGATATACGCAGGCTTCATGCCGTGGGTGTATGCAGAGCAGTCGGGCATTCTCAAGAAATGGGCGGACAAACATGGAGTGGAGATCACACTGACGCAGTTCAACGACTACATCGAGTCGATCAACCAGTACACGGCAGGCGAGTTCGATGGCGTGCTCGCGACCAACATGGATGCCTTGTCGATACCTGCGGCCGGTGGCGTGGATACCTCCATGCTCATCATGGGCGACTACTCGAATGGCAATGACGCCCTGGTGGTGAAGGGCAAGGGCAAGACGCTCGCGGATCTGAAGGGTCTGCCGGTCAGTCTGGTCGAACTCTCGGTTTCGCACTACCTGCTCAGCCGGGCACTCGCCGAGGCCGGGTTGAGTGAGGCAGACGTGCGTACAGTCAACATCTCGGATGCGGATTACATTCCGGCCTGGAATGCCGAGGAGACGGTGGCAATGGCCGCCTGGAAGCCGGGCCTCTCAGTCATCGAGGCCCAGCCGGATGCCTCAGTGGTCTTCAATTCCGCGCAGATCCCGGGTGAAATCATGGATGTCGCGATCGTCAACACCACGACCCTGCGCGAGAATCCAGCCTTCGGCAAAGCCTTGGTTGGCGCCTGGTACGAAACCCTGGCGCTGATGCAGGGAGACAGTGCCGAGGCCAAGGCCGCGCGAAGCCTGATGGCAGAGGCCTCGGGGACCGATCTCGCGGGCTATGACACCCAGCTGGCCACGACACACCTGTTTCTGACGCCCGGTGAAGCGGTGGCGTTCATGCGCGACCCGGCCATCCGCACACGCATGGAGCTGGTTCGTGATTTCTGCTTCGACCATGGTCTGCTGGGTGAAGGGGCGAAGAGCAAGGAGGCCATCGGCATCGCGCTTCCGGACGGCACCATCCTCGGTGATCCGCAGAACGTGAAGCTGCGCTTTGCACCGGACATCACCGCACTGGCGGCAGACGGCAAGCTCTGAGGGAATTTCGCATGAGTGGGCGCTCCGGCTTCGAACGGCTGCCGATAGTCGATGTCTCCGGCTTGCGGGGCGAGCCCGCAGCGCGCGCGAGAACGGCTGCAGCGCTGGGCACTGCGGCGCGTGAGGCAGGCTTCATGTATCTCCGCGGCCATGGCATTCCGGAGGCGCTGTTCACAGGTCTCAGGAATGCCTCGGAAGCGTTCTTCGCACTGCCGCTGGCGCGCAAGATGCAGACCTACATCGGGCATTCCCGCAATCACCGGGG
>JBDLQR010000048.1:0-4487 GCA_039800485.1 Pseudomonadota bacterium | reverse complement strand
ACAGCCGGAAACGGCTGGCGTCGGACTTGCTCATGTCAGAGGCGCTTTTTATGGGCAAACGGCACCGGCACCTGATTCCTCAGGGCCGGTACTGTCCGGGAACCGCCAGCTTGCGCCAACGGATCCGGCACTCAACCTCCCTGAAGGAAGGCCGAGAACCAGGTGGTATTGGTCAGCACTGCAAGGTGCACAAGCAGCGAAATCACCAGCACGGTGCCCAGAAAAAGCGGCAGACCGACTGTCGGTTTCACCACGCACCAGATTCTTCCTTGGTTCATCTGCGTGCCCTCCTAACCAAACCACGGGGTATAGACGTACGCCAGGATATGCGCCACCACGGAGATCGCGAAAAACACGCGCGCTCCGTCAATGACGTGCTTGTGCAGCTCCTCCGACTCGCCAATTGTCAAGCCGGTGGGCCAAACCCTGTTCGGATCGTCAAGGTCATTAGCCATAGCCATGCCATCCTCCTCAGATAAGCATTTGTTTTCCGCCCGTCGCGGGAGCGACGCGCGGTGCCTGGTCAGGGCATCAGGAAATCCCCATTCCGGGCATGGTCACTCTAGAAGTGTCAATTTTGAATGTCAAACAAAACTGTAAACAAAAACTGACAAACCGGCAGTGAATAACGGCGAAGTTGGCGCGCACGGACACGGCACCCCTGTGGGAGGGGCGAGAAGTGTGAGTCCGGAAGGGGAGAGAAGAAGGGGCGCTTGGCGCCCCTTCGAAGCAGTCTCAGCCGGCGCGGCAGAGGGCAGGCAGGCCGAGCAGAGCGGACAGGGGGGCAGGGTTGCGGCTCAGGAGTTTGAGGCCTAGCGCTTTGGAGAGCGGGGCCGCGCCCTGCCGCAGGAGTTTCAGGCCCAGCATGGACGAAAGGGGCGCTGCGCCCTGCTTGAGCAGCTTGAGCCCGAGCAGTTTTGAGAGTGGGGCGCCCACGGAGCACAGCACGCGCAGCCCGAGGATGTCAGACATGCTGAGCGTATGAGGATAAAGGTCGCCCAGTAAGCCCGGACGGGATTTCTTCAGGGCAGGAAGGTAAAGCATGTTCGACAGCGGGGTCGGCTGGTTCCAGCGGACCGGCAGCGCGAGGGCTGACGACAGAGGGGCCGCCTCATCCCAGGCGCGACTGGGTTCTGTGGGGGCAACCAAGCCATCTTCCGTAGGGCCGAACGCCTCCATGGTCCGGATGGCAAGCCCGGCGCTTCCGAACGGCGCGTGGACCACAACGAGGGAGCAGCCGTTCATGATGCGTTCGGCCAGGATTCTGGCGCGCGAGCGCAGCACGTAGCCCGCCATCACGGAGGCTGTGATGTCATCCAGCGAGGCGTTGTCAGCGGGATGCGGGGCGCTCACGAGGTGCACGCGGCCCGGCGCAAATTGGGCGGCTAGCAGGGCCGATGCGGCGTTTTGCGCCTGACTTGCGCTGACGAACAGGCGGACGATGGGTTCTCTCATGGCGTTCCTCCAGTCTTTGAATAGGGGCGGGAGACCTGTGACGGGGCATGGCGAACGCCCTCCCGCTGGGCGGAACGCGGAAATCGAGCCTACGCCTGTGTTTCCCGCAAGTGAAGCAAAAAAACCCGTTGACACGTGCAGTTTATGAAATGAGAATGTTTCTCACTAAGATTACACGTTGCTCGACAGGACCATAACTTGATGAAACCGCATGTCTCTGAACGCCTTCCGGCCCTTCTCGTGTTGGCCTGCATGGCGCACGCGCTGCCCGCCAGCGCGAACGGTGCGACCGTGACGGGTCGCCTGCCCACCGTGGAGGTCGTTGGCAGCTCCGATCGTCTACCCGATATCGCCGGGTCGGCCTCCATCATCGACAACAAGGAAATCAAGCAGAGTCACGCCTTCACGGTCAATGAGGCGCTGCGCAAGATGCCGGGAGTCAATGTGCGTGATGAGGAGGGCATTGGCCTGCGCCCGAACATCGGTCTGCGCGGGCTGAATCCCACCCGCTCCACCAAGGTGCTCCTGCTCGAAGACGGCTTGCCTCTCGCCTATGCGCCTTACGGGGACAACGCGAGCTACTACCATCCCCCTATCGAACGCTTCGAAAGCATCGAGATCCTGAAAGGCTCCGAGCAGGTACTGTTCGGGCCTCAGACGATAGGTGGGGTACTCAACTACATCACGCCTACGCCTCCGCAGGAATTCGGCGGCCGGTTGAATCTCACCGGTGGCAACCGTGACTACTTCAATGGCGGGCTCTCGCTTGGTGGCAAAGGCATGCTGCTCAATTTCGCACACAAGCAGTCCGACGGGTCGCGTGACAACGAAAACTCTGAAATGAATGACGTTGCCCTGAAGAGCGTAATCAATCTCACGCCGAACCAGGCCATCACGCTGAAGGCGAGTTACTTCAACGAAGACTCACAACTCTCCTATACGGGACTTACAGATGCTGAGCTGCGCAACTTCGGCTATCGCTACAACCCGTTCGAGAATGACCAATTCACGACCGATCGCTGGGGCGCATCCGCCAGTCATGAGATTGCCTTCAATGATGCGGTTGTCCTGACCACCAATTTCTACTTCACCCATTTCAACCGCGACTGGTGGCGCCAGTCGAGCACCACGACAGATTCACAGTGCGGCGCAGGTTTCAGCAATGCGCGTCTTGCAGGGGAGCGTGTTGATCCGGATACATGCAATTCCACTGAGGGCCGCCTGCGCAGCTACTACACCTACGGCGTTGAGCCGCGCCTTCTGGCTGACTACACGATGTTTGGTATCCGCAACGAGTTCCAGACGGGGGTTCGTGCCCATTTCGAAATGCAGGACAGAACCCAGATTATTGGAGCGCAGCCGACTGCACGTTCAGGGAGGATTACTGAGGACAACGAGCGGGATGTGGATGCCTACTCATTGTTCGCCCAGAACCGGTTCTTTCTTGGTCAGTTCACACTCACGCCAGGGTTCCGTGTTGAATATGTGGAAAACATCCGGGCCAATGGAATCAATGGCACTGACGGTGACGATGATCTTGCGGAAGTGATCCCGGGTGTGGGTGTGACCTTCAATCCGCTGGAAACATTGACCTTGTTCGGCGGTGTGCACAAAGGGTTTGCGCCGCCACGGACGGAGGACCTCATCGGAACCTCTGGTCTGCAAGCAACCTTCACTGATGTAGACCCGGAGGAGAGCCTAAACGCGGAATTTGGTTTCCGCGCGGAACCCGTGCCAGGTGCCCGCGTGGAGAGCACCCTGTTCCGCAACGATTTTGACAACCAGATCATGGTTGGCTCGATTGCGGGTGGCAGCACGCCTCTGGCGCAGGGCGAGACGCTTTATGAAGGTCTGGAACTGTTTCTGCGTCTGGACAGCCACGCGCTCATGAGCACTCGCCATAACGCCTACCTGCAGGCAGCCTACACCTGGCTGCCTACGGCCGAGCAGACAACCGCGGTGACTGAGGTCGCCTCTGGCGCTCTTGTGCAGAACTCGCGAGCAGGGCTGAGGCTTCCCTACGCGCCGGAGAACCTGTCCACGACCACGCTCGGCATCACACTCGAGAACGGCCTCGATCTCCGGTTGGAAGCTGTTTACGTCGGATCACAGTACGCTGACTTCGCCAATACGGAAGTCGCCGGCTTCAACGGTAATGGCCAGGTCGGGCTCATCAAGTCCAATCTCATTTTCAACGCCGCTGCGACCTATCCCCTGCAGCGCTGGGGCGCATCGCTGTTCCTTACCGCCAAGAACCTGGCCGATCGCGACTACATTGCCGACCGCACCCGAGGTATTCGCGTGGGCATGCCGCTGCTCGTGCAGGGCGGCGTGGAGTTTGCCTTCTAGCCTACGAACACCCTCCTGGCGGACCCTTCTGACAGGATTTCCGCGCCTCACCCCGCACGCACCCGTGCGGGGTGAACTTTCATTCCGCTCGGTGGACTGCCTGTGGCAGGATGACACCCTCTGTGCGCGCAGCGCGAGAGGGGATTCCTCACGGTGGTCACACGTCTCGAAGACAAGCTCGCGTTTCTTGCTCAGGCCGCGACCTATGGTCCTCTCGTAACCGAGGTCGAGGTTGTAGAGACCCATCTTTCCTGGGTGTTTCTGGCTGGGGAGGCCGTTTACAAGCTGAAGAAGCCTGTGTTCCGTCCACCGGTCGATTTCGGCTCTCTGGCCGCGCGCAAAATCCACTGCGAAGCAGAGGTCAGTCTGAATCAACGCCTGGCGCCCGGAGTTTATCTCGGGGTGGTGCCTCTGAGGCGCCTGCCAGGTGGCGAGTTCCGGCTCAACGGTCCCGCCGCCGAGCAGGCGGAGGTCATTGAATGGCTGGTCCACATGCGGCGGCTGCATCGCCCCTCGCTGCTCGACGCAGCACTGCAGAGAGGAACAGTCCCGGAGCCGATGCTCGATGCCATCGGTCATCGTCTGGCATGGTTCTATCGCACCGCGCGCGTCGTCGCGATCGACGCCCTGGAGTATCGGGAACGCCTGGCCGTAACTCTCGATGAGAGCGCAGAGGTCTTGAC
>JBDLQR010000047.1:0-5060 GCA_039800485.1 Pseudomonadota bacterium | reverse complement strand
CTCCAGCGTCTCGGCAGGCTCCGGACGCACGGTGTAGTCAGGATCGGCCGAGATGTCACGCACTACGCCCGCACCGTCGACCACCAGACGCGCAGGCATGGGCAGCGTCCAGCTGTCATCTCCATTGCTTTCGGCGAGGTTGATACCGAAGCCGCGATAGATGGGTTCTACCTCCGCGGGCACCTTGAAGCGCAGCCCAAGGCTTGCCGCGTAAGCATTGCCCGGGTCGCTCAGCAGTTCAAAGCCGAGCGGTTTGTTTTCGACCATGGCCAGACTGCGCGCGGGCACTTGCGGCGAGATGGCAACAAGGCTCACACCCATGGCCTTCAGCGGTTCAACAATGCCTTGCAAAGCATACAGCTCCGCAATGCAGTAGGGTCACCAGTGGCCGCGGAAGACCGTCAGCACCATCCCGCGCCGCCCCATGGCAGCCGCTGAGGACACGGTCTGGCCATGAACATTCGCCAGCGCAAAAGGCGGGAGGGTAGCCCCTGCCTGGACCATGCTCTTGAGGATCCCTGACTCGCGGAGTGCGCGGGTGGCTTGCGTCATCACAGACAGTTTTTCAGGCGGGATCATTTTCGCGCTGCCGGCGCGAATGGCATCCAGCTGTTCCGAGAGCTTCATGGTCTGTCCTCCGGTTCGAATTTTCGGGTAGTCACGATAAGGGTGATCGGCGCTACCAGCGCAAATCATCCGGAATCGGGTGTTCGGCATAGGCCGGATCGAGCGTCTCTGCACTGTCGGCCTGCGGATTCGCCACCAGGACGAATTCACGCGCCTTGGCTGCGATGCCGGCGGCAGTGGCGGTGGGCACCACGGCATAGCGGGTGCGCAGACGAACGATGGCGAGTTCACCTGCCGTAAGCCGTTTTTGCGTTTCGGCCGTGCAGTAGATGCGTCCAACCTTGCGGCCATCCACGAAATTGAAGACCTCATCGCCATCATTGTGCGGGTGGCGGTTGGCCTTGATGAGCTGGACTATCTCACGCTCCAGCGCCCGCCGTTCCGCCTGGGCCGTGGCCTTGCCTGCTGCTTTGCCTGCGGCCTCACTGGCGGCGGAGGCCTCCCTGCGTGGCTGCGGGGCTGAGGCCTGAGGGCGGTTGCGTGGCTCGCCGGGCGACTGACGCGGCCCCTGGTGAGCCCGTTGCGGCTGCCCGGCGCCGTGGCCATGGGGATGACGCGCACGGGACTTGCCGTCCCTGGGCTGCCCTCCTTGACGGCCATGCACCTGCGCGGGCTGATCCCTGCGTTTTTTCTCGCGCTCGGATTCCTCCAGGCGTTTCTCATCGATCAGGCCAGCCTTGAGCAATTGCTCATGCAGGGCATTGCGCATCCAAACCCCCAATTACACCGGTACAGAGTCCGCTAAACCTCGCTCGCGGAACGGGCACGCTACGGGGTCATCTGCAACTCCGCAAACGGGCCATCGGGCCTAGGGTAGCCGCAAGTTTGACTCCGTTACCACCCTGCTGCGCGCGCGCCCCTCGAGACTGATCCGTCTCCGCACACGGGTCATCGTCGCAGGGCAGGCTTCACGAGCAGGTTCCCGGGTCCCATGGTGAAAGCGAACTCCTCCTCCACTGGCAGCCCTGGGTCGGCCAGGGAGAACTCGAAGTTGCGGCACGCCATCGCCAGCACCAGCTTGATTTCCAGCAGCGCAAGGTTGCGCCCGGGACAGTAGCGCGGCCCCCCGCCAAAGGGCAGGAAGGCTCGCGTATGGTGGGGGCCGTCGGATGTGTGGCTGCTCAGCCAGCGTTGGGGATGGAAGGCCTCTGCCTGATGGAAATGCGCCTCACGCGTTGCGAGGCGGCGAGTCAACAGAAAGACGGTGCTCCCCGCCGGCAAGGCGATCCCCCCGAGTACCGTGTCCGCCTTCACCCCGAAACCGATGAGAGGCGCTACCGGCTTGAGCCGCATGGTCTCGTTGGCGAAAGCCTCGAGCAGCGGGAAATCGTTCGCGCTCGCATAGTCAGACGGAATGGAGTCGCCAGCGAGCCGAGCATCCACTTCCGCGCGGACAGCCTGGAACGCCTCTGGATGGTCGATGAACATCTTGATCGCCCACGCCAGCGTATTGGCCGTCGTGTCCTCACCGGCCAGCAGCAGTGTGAAGACATTGGCCAGGATGTCGCGGTCGCTGAATGGCAGCTGCTCAGACTCCTGGGCGACAATCATGGCCTCCAGAAAATTTCCGGGCTCGGCACGCCGCTCCGGATGCGCGGCGAGTCGCTGCCGGCAGTCCCGGATGATGTCGCCGATACGGGCTTGCACCGAGTTCACCGCCCTGTCCAGTGCGCGATCCCTGGGCAGGCGGAAAATCCGCCACCAAGGGAAGGGCGTAGCCAGACGGCGTGTGAGCATGGGAAAGATACTGTCGAGATCGTCCTGGATGATGTGGCCGTCCGTCTCCAGCGTGTTGAAGTCGATTCCGAAGGCAAGCTGGGTTGTGATGTCCACCGTGTAGCGCATCAGTTCACGGGAAACGTCGATGACGCTGTCCTGTTGGGCGGCTCGTCGCCAACGGCGTTCCAGCCGCGCAGTCGTGTCCCGCATGGCGTCGAAAGAACGGTGCAGATGCGCGGAGTTGAGCGCCGTGATCACGATGCGGCGCTGACGCCGCCAGTTCTCGTCTTCGGCCGAGAAGAGCCCGTTGAAACCCAGTTCTTCGAACACACGTTCCAGATTCAGCTGTCGTCCGAAGCGCTCCGGCCGGTCCTTGAGCACCTCCTGCGCGAGTGCAAGGTCTGCCGTGACCAGAAAATTCCGGGGGCCGAAGGAGATTCTGTAGATTTCTCCATACTGCTCGGCCCATGCCTCCAGCTGGAGATGAAAGCGGCGAAAATCAATCTGCGGAAAATTCCCGAGCACAGGCCAGCCCCTCGGCCCCGGCAGCCTGGCCAGCTGACGCGGCGACGACATCACACCTGCGTCCTGCGGGTGTTTGCATCGCACGCAACCCCTCCGGGTACAGTCCCAGCCCGTACTCTCATTCGCGACCCGCCTCGACCCGTGCCACGTAAACCGCTGCCGTGAGATCGCCCGTGACATTGAGAGTCGTGCGGCACATGTCGAGCACCCGATCCACCCCAAGCACGATGGCGATCAGTCCCGGATCGACGCCGATGGTTGCCAGGATGCCGATGATGAAGGGAATCGATCCGGCCGGAACGCCGGCCGTGCCGATTCCGCCCAGGATGGCGAGGTAGACCACCATCAGCTGCTGCCCGAGGCTCAGGTCAACGCCTGCCAGCTGCGCCAGGAAAAGGACGGTCACGCCCTCATACAAGGCCGTGCCATTCTGGTTGGCCGTCGCGCCCACCGTCAGGACGAAACTGGAGATCTGTTTGGGGATCCCCAGATTCTGCTCCGCAACCGCCAGCGTGGTGGGCAGGGTCGCGTTGGAGGACGAAGTGGAAAACGCAGTGAGCATGGCGGTGCGGACCGCGCGAAAGAAAACCCGCGGCGACATCCCGCCCAGCCAGCGCACCGCAAGCGAATACACGCCAAACATGTGCAGACCGAGGCCCAGCAGCACGGTCAGCAGGAACCAGCCGAGCGAAGCCAGCAGATCGATCCCGAACAGGGCCAGATTGCCGAACAGGAGGCACGCCACCGCATAAGGCGCGAACTCCATGATGAGGCCGATGAGCTTGTTCGAAACTGCGAACAGGCCTTCAAGTGCCGAGACGAGTCCCGAAATCTCCTGCCCCGGCAGAAGCGCCAGGGCGATACCAACCATCATGGCGAAGAACATGAGATGCAGCATGTTCGGGGGATCACTGGCGACGGACTGGAACGGATTGCGCGGGATGATTGTGGCTACCACCTGTGCCAGCGGGGTCTGCTGCGCGGTAGCGGTGGTCGCGGCAGCCACCCGCTGCCCGGCGTCCTGGGCATAACGCTCCTGCAGGGCGCTGGAGACTGCCGGATCGAGCTTCCTGCCCGGCTCGAACACATTCGCAAAGGTCAGCCCGATGAGCACTGAAATGGCGGAAATCACAAGGCAGTAAAGAAAGGACCGCACACCCACCCGGCCCAGTCGCCGCATGTCGCCCAGACCGGCCACACCGAGCGCCAGCGACGAAAAGAGCAGCGGCACCACGACCATCAGCAGCAAACTCAGGAATATCTGGCCGATGGGCTGCGTAACGTTGTCGATGAGCGCGGTGACCCACGGAGCGCCATCAGACCAGGTGTTCACGGCAAGGCCGGCGAGTGCGCCGACGGCAAGGCCAAGAAAGATGCGCTGGTGCAAGGGTCGCGCCTGACGCACGGCTGCGGGCGCGGGAGTGGCTGTATTCACGAGAGGCTCCGGGGTACTGAGCACGCATCCGAGCACAATCACCCCGGGCATGCAATGTCGGGTGACCTGCGCACGCACTGAGGCGCGTCACGCCGTCTGTGCCGATGCACCACACACAGGGCGGCGTTATGCTTCCTGCATGTCACGCAAGATCATCCATGTGGACATGGACGCCTTCTACGCCTCGGTAGAACAGCGTGACACACCGACCCTGCGCGGCAAGCCCGTGGTGGTGGCATGGCGGGGCTCCCGCTCCGTGGTCTGCGCAGCCTCCTACGAGGCGCGGAAATTCGGTGTGCGTTCAGCCATGCCGGCCGTGACCGCTGAACGCCTGTGCCCAGGGGCCGTCTTCGTGCCGCCCGATTTTTCGCGTTACAGGGAGGTGTCGCGCCAGATCCGCGAAATCTTCCATCAGCACACGGATCTCGTCGAGCCGCTGTCACTGGATGAGGCTTATCTTGATGTAACCACGAACAAGCAGGATTTGCCGACCGCCACGCTGGTCGCACGCCACATCCGTGAGGAGATCCGCGCAAGCACGGGCTTGACCGCCTCGGCCGGAGTGGCGCCCAACAAGTTTCTCGCCAAGATCGCTTCCGATTGGCGCAAACCGGATGGAATGTTCGTGATCCAGCCGCACGAGGTGAGGGATTTCCTCGCGCCCTTGCCGGTGGGGCGGCTGCCCGGTGTGGGGCGCGCCACGGAGCATCAACTGCAGTTGCTGGGTTTCATGCGGGTAGGCGATCTGCGCCAG
>JBDLQR010000046.1:0-3098 GCA_039800485.1 Pseudomonadota bacterium | reverse complement strand
GTCGTCGCGTTTGGTGCGGGCAACGAAGATGTGGCGGTAGACGCCGAAGACACCTTCATAGCCGCGGTCGTTGCCGAACTGTGCATCGCGCAGATGTTGCTCGCGAGGCCACAGACGCGGGCAAACCGAAGCGCAGACATCGCAGCCCACCCCTTCGCTGATGCCGCAATAGTCGAAGGCTGCACTTTCCTTGGCAGTCTGTTTGGGCTTGCCGTCGATGTACTCGATCACATTGTGCGGGCACACCAGCACGCAGCTTCCGCATTCGCAGCAGCTGCCGGCGGCCACCACGTCGTTCATCATGTCTTTGAAGGAATTGTGGTAGAGCGAACTCACGCGAAAGTCCTCGAAACTACGGGTTGGCGGGGCGGGTCATACAGCGCGGGACCTTAACATACGCCCCGGTATGGCGGAAGCGTCGGGCGCTCCCGTCAATGACGGGATTCGTGACCATGGGAGGTTGTGCAATGGTTCGAGCGGCACACACCGCCTGGGCATTCCCGGTCCGCGTAACACTTGCCGCCCGCGTTGGTGCAGCGACCCGAGCGGCATACCCCACCATCGCATTCACGATCCGAATAGCAGCGCCCACCGGCAGTGGTGCAAAGCCCCGAGCGGCACGTACCCCCGGGGCACTCCCGGTCTGAATAGCACTCGCCGCCCGCGTTGGTGCAGCGTCCCGAACGGCATATTCCACCCTTGCATTCGCGGTCCGAGTAGCAACGCCCACCGGCTGTCGTGCACTGCCCCGACCGGCACACGCCGCCCGAGCATTCCCGGTCCGAGTAACAAACACCGCCGGCATTGGTGCAACGCCCTGAGCGGCACACCCCGCCGCGGCATTCCCGGTCGGAATGACAGTCAGCGCCCGCCCACGCTGCGGAGTGGAGCTGGAGCAGTACGATCAGCGATAACAGCAGTAAACGAGGGGCGATCATGGACTACACCCCCCGGTTCGAATCCACCAGCCATCCGGTTCGCGCATCTTGTGAATCGGCTCGCACGTATGCACTGGCCCTGCGATATTGCAGGAACTGCGCAACTTGTTGCTCGAGAGTGACTGCGAAGGGGGCTGAATCTCAGCCCCGCTCGAGCAGCATCCGCAGGTCGATCACTGCGGCATTGGCCCGCGAGATGTAGGACGCCATCACCAGCGAATGGTTGGCGGTGAAGCCGAAGCCTCCCCCGTTGAGGATGATGGGACTGCCCAGGGATTCCTGGGTGCTTTCCAGCTCGCGGATGATCTGCCGCAGGCTGATGCGGGCATTCTTTTTCTCCAGCACCGAAGCGCAATCCCGCTCTATCGCTCGCAGCAGGTGCAGCAGGGCCCAGCTCGCACCACGGGCTTCGTAGAACACATCATCCAGTTGATGCCAGGGTGTCTTGACGATTTTCACCGCGGCGGTCGCCGTGGATTGCTCGGCGCCTGCCTCGCCCGCGAGGTCGGTATTGATGCGCACCTGTCCGACGCTGGCACTCAGACGCTGTGACAAATCCCCGAGACGTTTCTCGACCAGACCCAGCCAGACACGGAGATTGTCCGCCCGCGCATAGAACTGGGCGTCCTGTTGCCCCCGCTCATCCAGCCGCTGGAGATAGGCATGCAGAGCCGTCTGGGCTGAAGCGTACTCACGCTCCGCCGCGGGAAACATCCAGGAGTCACTGTCGATGTTGAGATGATTGTCAGCGCGGGTGAGATCCGGATCCTCGGTGGATTGGGTCTGCGAGCGCGAGAATTCGTTGCGCAGGCTCTTGGCCATGTCGCGCAGCTGGGTCAGGACGCCCCATTCCCAGTTCGGGACGTTGTCCATCCACGCGCCGGGCGGCATGACATCGTTGCTGAGGTAACCGCCACGCTTGTGGAGCAGGGTCTCCAGAATTTCGATCGTTGCTGCCGTGGTGTACACACCGCGCACCGGCTCGGCACCGTCCGTGGAGGACCACTTTCGCGTCACGTCCTCGAGCGAGAACGGCGCGGGCTCATGGTCCAGCACCAGCATGGCGCCTGCAATGAGGAGCAGGGGCACGAGGAGTGCGAGCAACAGCCAGCGTAACGGGCCTCTTGCGCCATTCATCATGACCTGTCTCCCATGACTAGTCTCCTTGGGTCGCCGGGGGCGGACGTACGTCACCGGGTCGGCGTGCCCCGGCAATCATTACATGGGGCCTCAGGTAGCGAAATTCACCTGCAGCACCTTGTCCACTGCATCGATGGCCGCGAGCGCTGCAAGCGTATTCTCGCGCAGGACCGAAGACACGCCGATCACGGCGATAGCGCGGTCCTTGCCCTCGGCAGCCCCGACCTGCATGCGGGAGATGTTGATGCCCTGCCGGCCGAGGATCTCGCCCAGTGCACCGATGACGCCGGGCTTGTCGGCATGGCGGGTCATGACCAGCTGGCCGCTCAGCTCGGCTTCGATTTCATAGTCATTCACGCGCACCAGGCGCGGATGACGTCCGTCAAACAGGGTGCCTTCCAGACACACCGTACCTTGGGCGGTGCGACCGCGGACGCGCACGACAGAGAGATAGTCACGGCTCTCTGTCGACTTCGCTTCGCTGACCTTGATCCCCTGCCGGCGCGCGAGCGGCACTGCATTGACGCGATTGATGGGTGTATCAAGATGATCCTGCAACAGCCCGGCCACCACCTCGCACAGCATGGGCTGGGCTTCCAGCTCCGCCGCCTGGCCATAGAGCCCGAGTTCCACTTCCAACAGCGCGCCTTCACTCATCATCGCGAGCAGCTTGCCAAGGTTGCGCGCTAGCCGCAGCGACGGTGCCATCTGGTTGAGCCGTTCAGGGGCGATGCTCTTCAGGTTCACGGCATTGCGGACTTCGCCGTGAATGAGGAAGGCCGCGATCTGATGTGCGATCTCCACACCCACTGCCGTTTGTGCCTCCTGGGTGGAGGCGCCGAGGTGCGGGGTGAAGTGAATGCGCTTGTCTGCATACAAGGGCGAGGCGCCCGGCGGTTCCTGGGCGAAGACATCCAGGGCGGCCCCGGCCAGGTGACCACTCTGCACCTGGGCCAGCAAGGCTTCCTCGTCCACCAGGCCGCCGCGTGCGCAGTTGATGAGGCGCGCACCTTTTTTCAT
>JBDLQR010000045.1:0-16993 GCA_039800485.1 Pseudomonadota bacterium | reverse complement strand
CTGGAGATCCTCAGCGAGGAGGTCGGTGGCTGGTCGGTCGCCCAGGAGGGAAGGGTGACGGTTGCCCTCGACACGGCCATCACGGACGAGCTGCGCCAGCAAGGTTTTGCGCGCGAGCTCGTCAATCGCATCCAACAGATGCGCAAGGCGCTCGATCTGCCGTTGACGGAGCGGATCGCGGTCGAAATCAAGGCTCCGGCGATGTTCTGCGCGGCCATCGGCGTGATGGAAGACTATGTCAAAAGCGAGGTCCTGGCAGTGTCGCTGGCCTTCAGCGCGCAACCCGCGGGGACGCTGGTGGAAGAGGTCGAAATCGGCGATTCAGCCATCACTGTCGGGCTGATGCGTCTCGGCGCTTCTGCCGGCTGAGTGCGAATCCGGGGTCCTGTCGCTCCGGGGATGCGCGGGATTTCAGGCCCGGCCCAGGAACAGTTGCAGGGGCACCGGCCGTGCAATGGCATGCCCCTGAGCGTAGTCCACGCCAAGCTCGCGCAGTGCCTGCAGGATAGCCTCGTCCTCGACGAACTCAGCTATGGTCTGCTTGCCCATCACATGCCCGATTTCATTGATTGATCGCACCATGGCGAGATCAATGGGATCCCGCGCCATGCCGCGCACGAAGCTCCCGTCGATTTTCACAAAATCCACCGGCAGGTTCTTGAGATAGGCGAAGGACGAAAAACCGCTGCCAAAGTCATCGATGGCAAAGCGGCAGCCCCGGCTGCGCAAGGCGTTGATGAAGCGTTGGGCGTGCAGCAGATCCGAGATTGCATTCGTTTCCGTGACCTCGAAGCAGAGCTTGCTGGTGATCGCGTGCGGTTGCCGATCGAGGGCTTCCAGCAGAAACCGCAGCAGCATCTCGTCTCCAAACGCCTGTCCTGACAGGTTGATGCCACAGAGCTCGAGCCCCTCCAGGGCCTCCGGTCTGGCATGCAGCCAATCCAGGGTATGCCGTACGACCCAGCGATCGATTTCCACGGCCAGGTTGTAGCGCTCTGCCGCGGGCAGGAATTCGCCCGGCAGGATGAGATTGCCTTCCTCATCACGCATGCGCAGCAGGAGCTCGCAATGGCGCCCCGCGCCGGGCTGCGGCGAGATGGGGGTAATGGCCTGGGCCATGAGTTCGAAGCGTCCATCGCGCAGGGCATCATTGATGCGCGTCACCCAACGCATCTGGCCGCGTCGGACAGCGACACTGGCGTCCTCGCTGTCATAGACATGGGAACGGTTGCGACCGGCATCCTTGGCGGCGTAGCACGCGGCGTCTGCCATGCCCAGAACGGCCGTCACGCTTTCGCAATATTCGTCCACGCCCACCAGACCCACACTGGCGGAGATGCTGTGCACTCTGCCATCCCACTCGAACTTGAAATCGAGCAGGGCTTCGCGCATCGCCTCCACCCGCGCGCGCGCATCCTCGAGATCGTAGTCCTCGAACAGCACGGCGAATTCGTCCGCGCCCATGCGGGCCACGATATCGCGGCGCCGGACCACCGTTTGCAGCAGGCGAGCCACCCCTTTGAGGAGTTCGTCACCTGCCACATAGCCGCTGGTGTCGTTGATGATCTTGAACTGATCGATGTCGAATATTGCCAGCGCGTGCTGGCTGTGTTCGATCTGGGCGCTCACCAGGACCCGGGAAAGACGCTCTTCGAGATGCTTGCGGTTCGACAGCCCCGTCAGTTCATCATGGGCCGTGTGATAGGCCAGCTTGTCGGCCAGTGTGTAGGTGTCGTTGATGTCCTCGCAGGTCATCAGGATCAGGGCATCCTCGCCGCTGCCGAGCAGGCGCGCCGTCTCGCGCATCCAGAGCTCATCGCCGTTGCGCTTGCGACGTCGTATTTCCCAGCGGTGGATGCGCTCCGGCTGGTCCAGCACACCTTGCAGATACTCCTGTGCCAGGGCGCGGTCGGCCTCCGCATAAAAATTGACGGCGGGCTGATCCTGCAGGTCATACGCCAGATAGCCCAAGGCCTGCACGCCGAAGCGATTCGCAAAGACGATGTCGAAGTCGCTGTTCAAGGTGAAGCAGGTCATCGGCGTGTGGTCGTAGAGCAGGCCATAGCGCTTGTCGAGCAGGAAGTCCGTGCGAAAGGTGCTGGTGTCATCCAGCGAGCGCGGCGCCTGGCGCTGATCGCCCGTAGGCAGTGTGGTGTCGGGATCCCACGCGGGCGTGGCTTCACCGTTCATCGGCTCCACATGCGCCTGCGCCTGCTGTTGAGCGTCCCGTCCGGAGAGCTGGCTGCGAATCCGTGCCAGCAGCACCGGCAACTCCCCCGGTTTGACGATGTAATCGTTGGCGCCTAGCGCCAGCGTGCGCTCTATGACACCCCTGTCGTCGCTTGCGGCGAGCATGATGATGGGCAGCTCGGTGCTGCTGTAGCGCTCCCGCACGTGACGCAGGACTTCGTCGCCGCGCATGCCCGGCATCTGCAGGTCGAGCAGCATGAGATCGAACACCTGCTCGTCGAGTGCTGCCAGGGCCTGCACGCCGTCCTCGGCGGTGACCACGTGATAGCCCTTGGAGCTCAGGCGCATGGCAATGGCACGCCGGATGGTGGCGTTGTCGTCGACGGCGAGGACGGAGGCTGGGGAGGTCATGATTCTCTGCTTAGCGGCACTGCGGCCAGAAGCTTTCAGGCGCGGCCCGTCTCTGACAGGCGGAACAGGCTTGGCAGGCCGTCCGCGCCCTCGGGTGCTCCGGGCCGGGTATCTCCGGGTGTGATTGCGAAAGATTTCAGTGCGCGGAGCAGCGCGGTTCCTTGCCAGCGGGTCGAGGTCGGGCCATGGCAGGCCCGGTCCAACTCTGCCAGCGCAGCGTCAAACGGCGAGCCGACACGTTGCGCCAGTGCCGCCAGCGTCAGCGGCGGACGCTCGGGCCACACGGCGGCTGCCCAGACAAGCAAGGCGCGCTGACTCG
This sequence comes from Pseudomonadota bacterium, assembly GCA_039800485.1. Classification (GTDB taxonomy): domain Bacteria; phylum Pseudomonadota; class Gammaproteobacteria; genus CAIKBL01. Next base: position 14,073 of record JBDLQR010000045.1, on the reverse strand, counting down.
CGACGGCATCGTCGGCTGCGCAAGCGGCCTCGACCAAGGCCCGCGCCCGCGCGGCGGATTCGGACACCACGGGCGCCAAGGCGGACACTTTCGGCTTGGGTTCACGGCGAGGCACCCGCTTCAACAGCCAGAAAGTCGTGACTGCCCAGCCGAGGACAGCCAGCACTGCCACTGCGAACCAGCCCGGCCAGTGGCGCCAGGAGGAGATTGCCTCCGGTGGGCGTGTGGCCGACGGCGCAGGTTCCGAGGGCGCAGCCTGTGCAGGCGTCGTCGGGGGGAGGGCGGGCGACTCGGCGCCCGGCAACGCCTCAACGTCCATCGGGCGCGAAGGCAGCTCCGCATACTCGAGCGCGTCGGTCTCCGTATTCCACCAAGGGATCGCGACGGCCGGAAGGGTGGTTGTGCCGGCACGGTCCGCCACATAAGCGACCTTTTCCTGCCGCACGGCATTGTGCGCCTCATCCTGCAAGGTGTCCTGCAACTGGGGCTGGTCAGGATATTGCCGCAATCCCGAAACCGCCTGTGGAACCAGTGGCGGCAGCTGGCCACTGGTTACACCGCTTGCCCACAGCGACAACGTGCGCGAGAGCGGCTCACCCACCCTCACTGGCCCCGACTCCGGGGTCCAGAGTTCATTGAGTCGTACACGGCGGGCGGGCAACCAGTGTGCGTCTGCAGGGAACTCTGCAGGAATCGGCCGTACCTCGAGGGTGATGGGCTGCGAATCCACCCGGCGTGTTTTCACCGCGCGACCCAGCATCTCGAACAGGGAAGCAGCCCGCTCCAGCACCTGAGCGGTCACGCGGACGGGCCTGACGGTTACGGTACCGCTCTCCTGCGGGTAAATGAGGTACCGGCGTTCGACCACGTCATAGCGGCGGCCATTACGCTCGCGCACATATTGCCGGTCACCGGCGAGGGGCTTGACCAGCGCATCCGCCGAAAGCTGGGGTTCGGAGAGTGATGCGTTGCTGAGCTCGTAACGCCGCCACAGTCGAACGGTGTAGAGCACTTCCTGCTGCACGTAGGGTGCTGAGGGCACGGCCTCGACTTCCAGAAACAGGCCGTCATCGCTGGCAGCAGCTGGCGCGGGGCGAGGTGTGATCGTGAATGGCTTGGAGCGGAGTTCGCCTATCCGCACCGCGGGGATTTTCACTGCACCGGTGTCTCTTGGCAGCACCTCAACCACCCACGTGGTCTTGCGGGTGTATTTGCCGTTGACGAAGGTCACGGCGTTCTGCTCGTTGCGTGCGAGGATTTCGAAATCTTCTTCCAGCACCGAAAAATCCGGTGGGGTCGAAAAATCCCCTTCGAGAGAAAAGGCGAGACGGAAGGACTCGCCTTGTTGCGGTGGATCGGGCTCCACCCCGACACTGATTGCCGCACTGCTCGCAAGTGTGGTCAGCAGGAGGGTGAGCCCGACCAGAACGCGCAGTCGCCAGAGCCCGAGACAACCTGCCAGCCTTAGCGTGCTCACCATGGTTCGCCAGACTCCTCTTGCTTGCCGTCCCGTTGTTGATACTGGTAGAGAAACTTGCGACGCAAGAGTCCACCCGGGTCATCCGGTACCTGGCGCAGCCACTGCTCGGTGGCCAGTGCCTGTTCCGCATCTCCTGTGCCCGATTCCGGGCTCTCATCCTCTCCAGGTTTTATTTCACCCGGGTCGGTTTCGTCGAAGGCGCTGCTGTCCGCTGCGTTTTTCGCCGCATCTTCCCGCGATTGCTGCCGCTGTCCTTGCTGATTCTCGCCGGCCTCACGCGCACGCGCATCCGAGTCTTGAGACTCACCCGCTTCCTTGCCGGTGTCTCCACGGTCGGCTTCGCCTTCCTTGCCTTCGTCACCTTGCTGACCCTGCTCGCCTTGTGACTCCTGCTTATCCGATTCCTGCTTGTTGCGCTCCTCCTCCTTGCGCTTTTCAGCCTCGGCCTGCTGCTGTTTCTCGAGCTCAGCCCGCACCAGCTCGAGATTGGCCTTTGCATCGGCGAAATCCGGGCGTTCCCGCAGGACGGACTCGTAAGCCTCCACCGCTCCCGCATATTCTCCCAGCCGGGCCAGCGCATTCCCGCGGATGAACTCCGCCTCTGCAGATGCCTGCCCCTGGAGACTGTCCAGCGCTGCCTTCGGCTGTCCTTCCCGGTAGCGCGCCGTGGCCTGCCACAGCGGATCCGTGAAGAGACCGGCGGCCTCTCCGTACCGCTCGGCCTCGAACGCTGTCATGGCTCTCTGGTCGGGGGTCTGGAACCAGTCGGCGCGCGCCGACTCGGGCGCCAGACAAGCGAGTCCGAGGAGCGTCAGACCCAAGGGCAGGGTCAGCGGCAAGAGCAGCAGGGCACCACGGCGGAAGGCCAACAGCGAGAGCAGCATCAAGGGGGGCAACAGCCAGGCCCCACGCTCCTGCCAACGCTCTGTCGTCACATCGGTCGCCACCGTGTTCTGGCCCTGGCCCGTGCTTGAGAGGAAGTCCAGCAGCGCAGGGACCTCCGTGCCGCTGGCGGTGGTGGCGAGATAACGGCCACCTGAGCGGACGGTCAGCGTACGCAGGCCCTCTTCCTCAAGTCTGGACATCACGAGCGTGCCGTCTTCGCGGGTCACGAATCCGCCGCCTGCCTTGGGCACGGGGCCACCGGCGGGGGTACCGATACCGATGGCCGACACCCTGAAGCCCGTACCCCGCACCGATGCGCTCGCCGCGGCCAGCTGGTCCTGCGGCATCCCGTCCGCAAGCAGCAGCAGATCTCCCTCATTGAACCCGGCCTGCAGCAGCAGGTTCATGCCTGCTGTCAGTGCGCTGGGTACATCGCTGCCTTGGCGCGGCATGATCGCAGGCTCCAGCGCAGACAGCTGGGCACGCAGGGTTTCCGCATCGGTGGTGAGCGGGGTCACCGTAAAGGCATCTGCGGCATAGGCGATGAGCGCCGTTTGCCCCCCACGACGCTGTTCGAGGAGATCGAGGATGCGATATCGCGCACGCTCCACCCGATTCGGCGCGACATCAGCCGTGAGCATGGAATTCGAGAGATCGAGCAGGATGACGAGCGCCGCCTGGTCGCGGAAAACGGGCTGCGGCGCGCGCTCCCACACGGGGCCTGCCAGCGCAAGACTCGCCAGTGTGCCACCGAGATAGACCGGCCAAGCCCGCCGCGCTACCGTGCTGGAAGGAGGTACCACCACATGAGGCAGGAGCGCTTCGTCGCACAGGCGCGACCACCATGAAGCTGAAAAGGGTCGCCTTGCCCACTGCCAGCCCAGCCATGCCACTGGCAGAAGGAGCAGTAACCACCCCGGGCGCAGGAAATGAAATTGCGCCATGAACGCGCTCACAGGGCACTCCGACATTGACGCCACAGGAGTACGCCTGCGCAAAGTGCTGCCAGCGCCAATGGCCAAGGGTAGAGCGCGTGAATCGGGCGCAGCTGCTGTTCTCCGCGCGCGACGGGCTCCAGGCGATCGAGCTCGGCGTAAATCTCCTCCAGCGATTCGAGATCGCGTGCCCTGAAATAGCGGCCCCTCGTTGCCGCGGCAATGCCGCGCAAGGTTTTCTCGTCCAGGTCGGTCGAGGGATTGACCCTGATGTCTCCAAAGAGCTGACGCACCATCATCTCGTCGGCGCCTATTCCTATGGTGTAGACCTTGAGTCCGGCGCTCGCCGCCAGCCGCGCGGCGCGCAGCGGTTTGACCTGTCCCGCGGTGTTGGCGCCGTCCGTCATCAGTATCACCACCTTGTGCTCTGCGTCCTGCTCACGCAGCCGTTTGACCGCAAGGCCAAGCGCGTCACCAATGGCTGTGCTGCGCCCGGCGAGACCGATGGCAGTTTCATCGAGCAGCTGCGCCACGGTCGCCCGATCATGGGTGAGAGGTGCATTGAGGTAAGCCTGTTCGCCGAAGACGAGGAGGCCGATTCGATCCCCTTCGCGGCGTTCGATGAATCCCTTGGCGACCGCTTTGGTCGCTACCAACCGGTCGACGGGTTCACCCTCGAGAAGGAAGTCCTCCACTTCCATGCTCTCGGACAGGTCGACCGCCAGCATAAGATCCCGTCCGGTATCAGTTACGCCGATTGGCGCTCCCAGCCACTGCGGATTGCTGGCTGCCAGCACCAGCAGCATCCAGCCGAGCAGGGCGAGCGGTGGGAAAACCTGTCTGTGTACCGGCTCCCCGGCGTCCCCACCAAGATGCCGGAAGTCTTCGAGATCAGGGACTCGCAGCGCCCCGGTATCGAGACCCGGTGCAGCCGGGAGCAGCCGCCGGGCAAGCCAGGGCAGGGGCAGGGCGACGAAACTCCAGGGCCATGCAAACTCAAGCATCGCGCAGCCTCAGGGCCCCGGCATGCGGGGGCAGCTGCGCAAGCCAGTGCTCCATGCCTTGCAACACGGCGGGTGCATCGAACGCGCTGCCGGGGTCATAGGGTGCATCGAGGAGGCTGCGACCTGGGCCATCGGTGAAGAACGCCTGACCCGGCACCAGTGCGTCGAGAGCAGCGAGCAGCGCATCGCCCGTGACCGACTGCAGGTCGTGTCCTTGCCGCGATACCAGCAGCACCTGTCTGCACAGCATGGACAGGTCGGCGGCCAGCGCATGGGCATCGCGCGTCCCGGCATAGGCTGTGCGCAGCACAGCGAGCCGCGCCAGGGCGAAGCGCCGCAGACGGGTGCGGCGGCGCCGATGGAACCAGATCAGGAGCCCGGCGGCGATGGTGACGATGACAGCCAGGATCAACCACCAGCCGGGCGCCAGCGGCCACCAGGCGATGAGCGGGGGCGGAAGCGTGCTGTCGCGCAGAGGGAGTTCGGCGGGGTTCATCGCGGGGCACGCAGCAAGGCCTGTACGCTCTCGAACGGGTTTCCGGTCGTCAACAGGGTGGCGAGCGCGGCGCGGCGTTCGCGCGCGAAGCGGGCCAGTGCAGCCTCACGCGCAGCAAAGTGCGCGGCGTAGCGCGCACGTGCGGTCTCCGGCAGGACTGCGAGCACATGCTCTTGCGCCCCCTGCCGGACCCGCAGCGGGCGGGAAAGCTGCGGCAGGCTGATTTCGAGCGGGTCATGTACCAGCAGCAGTCCGAGTTCGCAGTGTCTTCTGATTTCGGCCAGTTCGGTGCAGGCAGCCTCATCGAGGCCGCGACCATCACTGATGACGAACACCAGACTGCCTGCTCTGGCAAGCCGGCGCAGGCGCCGCAGGGCAGTGACCGGTGATGAGGGTTTGCCGGTTCCGGCGGGCGAAGCCTCGGGTGTAGTGGCGCCAATATCGGCCAAAACCCTGAGCACACGCGCAACCGCCAGTTTGCCGCGGGCGGGCACCAGTTCCCGATGCAGGCCATCGGCATGGATGATTCCGCCGACACGATCGCCGCTCTCGACGGCCTTCCAGGCCAGCAGTGACGCCGCACGGGCGGCCTGGACCCTCTTGAAGCAGCCCTGGGTGGCAAAGGCCATGGTCGAGCCCAGATCAACGACCAGGAAGACCGGTCGCTCACGCTCCTCGCGGAACAGTTTGGTGTGCGGTTTGCCGAGGCGTGCCGTCAGGCGCCAGTCGAGCGCCCGCACATCGTCCCCCGCCTGGTAGGGACGGGATTCAACATACTCCATGCCACGGCCCCTGATGACGGCGCGATACTCACCCTTCTGGCGTGCCTGTTGGGCAGGCTGCCAGCCGAGGAGCGCGGGCGCCTGGCCCGCCAGTGACATGAGCTCCGCCAGATCGGGGACGGTCCGCGAAGTTCCCGCCGGTGGGCGCGATGGCGCCAGCATGCCAGGCCGCAACGCCATGGCAGGGCTCAAGGCACCGCGACGCGGGACAGCAGCGTGGATACCAGTCGATCGGGCGTGATGCCCTCGGCGGCCGCTTCGAAGTCGAGGATTACCCGGTGCCTCAGCACATCAGGTGCGAGGGCATGGATGTCTTCAGGGTTGACGTAATCCCGTCCAGCAAGCCAGGCATGCGCCCGGGCACACCGATCGAGGGCGATGGTGGCGCGCGGACTTGCGCCATAGGCGACCCAGCGGGCGATATCCTGGCCGTAGGCTCCGGGGGTGCGCGTCGCGCAGATCAGCTCGATGATGTAACGCTCCAGTGCCTCGCTCATGTGCACGGCAAGCACCTCGCGACGGGCCGCGAAGACCTGCTCCTGGTTGAGGATCGGCGCGTGGGCACCCAGACCGGTCATGCCTTCCAGCGCCTCGGCACGGGACAGGTGCAGGACTTCGCGTTCCTCCTCCGGAGTGGGGTAGGTGATGGTTACATGCAACAGGAAGCGGTCCAGCTGCGCTTCCGGCAAGGGATAAGTCCCTTCCTGCTCCAACGGGTTCTGGGTCGCCATCACCAGAAACAGCGCAGGCAACTGGTAGGTCTCGCGACCGATGGTGATTTGCCGCTCGGCCATGGCCTCCAGCAACGCCGACTGCACCTTGGCCGGCGCGCGGTTCACTTCGTCCGCCAGCACCAGGTGATGGAACAAGGGCCCTTGCTGGAATCGGAACGAACCATCCTGCGGCCGATAGATCTCGGTGCCGGTGAGGTCGGCTGGCAGCAGATCAGGGGTGAACTGGATGCGATGGAAGTCGCCTTCAATGCCCTCGCCCAGCACCTTGATCGCGCGCGTCTTGGCAAGGCCGGGCGGTCCCTCGACGAGCAGATGCCCGTCGGCCAGCAGTGCAATCAGCAATCTGTCCACCAGTTGCTGCTGCCCGATGATGCGTTTGCCGATGAAAGTGCGGAGTTCGCGCAGAGCGTGCTGTGTGGACATAGAACCTGCAGTTGAGTCGTGGGTCTGGAGAGGGCGTCCGTGGCCGGCCGCCCGGCGCCGGCGTGCGCGAGCACACGGGCCTGCCGCAGCGATAATCATCGGCCCGCGCCCTACTTGCAAGAGAGCAGCCGGGACGGCGCAGGAATGCCCCACGACGCGGCTTTTTTCACATTCACGACAGGGGCGATCCAGTAAGCTAGGAACCTCGAGTCCCAACATGGAAGAAAGCATGCGTTCCCAACGTGGATTTACCCTCATCGAAGTGATGGTCGTGGTCGTGATTCTCGGCATCCTCGCCGCCATCGTCGTCCCCCGGATCATGAGTCGCCCGGACGAGGCCCGGATCATCAAGACCCGGCAGGATCTGCGCGCCATCGAGGCTGCGCTCGACCTCTACAAGCTCGACAACTTCAACTATCCGACCACGGCCCAGGGCATGGAGGCACTGGTCACCAAACCGGGTGGCCTGGCTGCGGGCGCCAATTGGCGCGAGGGCGGCTACCTTGCCAAATTGCCGGTCGACCCGTGGGGAGGCGAGTATCAATATCTCTCGCCGGGGCAACGCAGTGAGTACGACCTTTTCTCCCTGGGCGCTGACGGTGCGTTGGGCGGGGAGGGCAGCGCCAAGGATCTCGGCAACTGGGAAGAGGAATGAGGCGCGGGTGATGTGTGGGGTGCGCACCTTTCCCCAGCGCGGATTCACCCTGCTGGAGGTGATGGTGGTCGTCCTGCTGATCGGCATCCTCGCCGGGATGGTCCGGCTGGCAGTGGGCGACGGCGGGCGCGGTGCGCAACTCAAGGATACCGCGCGCGTCCTGCAGCAACTCACCCGGGTTGCCGCAGACGAAGCCATGCTTACCAGCCGACCTGTGGCATTGGTCATCGGACCGGAAGGGTATGGCCTGCAGAGCTGGCAGGCCGGTGAGTGGCGACGGCCCGAGAGGGATGCCTTGTACCGCCCGCGCCGTTTGCCCGCCGGCCTCGACTTGCGCGTGACCGGCATGAGCGAGAGCAGTGAACTCGGGGCGCGCGTGCCCGCGATCTTCTTTCCCGACGGCAATGCAGAGATCCTCGCCATGGAACTGCGCCTGCTGCCCGGTGAACGACGGGCACGACTGCTGCCCGCGGATGACGGCTACACCGTGGAATTCAATTGAACACACCCACTCGAGCAGCCGGCTTCACACTGGTCGAGGTGCTCGTCGCCCTGGTGGTGCTTGCGGCTGTGCTGTATGCAGCCAGCGTCGGCATTCGCAGCGCCGCCCGTCAGGAAGAAGCCCAGGAAGTGCGCATCCTCGCCCATTGGCTTGCAAGCAATGCCGTCAACGAGATCGCCCTGCTGCCAGCGATGGACGACCAGCCCTGGGCCCCGCCCGAACCGCGCGAGGCGCTCGTCTACGGACGGACTTTCCAGCTGCGTTACAGCCTGCTTGAGGAGGAACTGCCGGAGACGCTGGTGATTGAGGGTCAGCCAAGCACTGCGCAGCGTGTGGTGGTGGAAGTCGCCACACCGGCGACACCAGACACGGTTCTCGCCCGCCTCGAGGTCTCTGCACCATGAGGTGCGCCCGCACGCCGACGAGCGCAGGCTTCACCCTGCTCGAGGTGCTGGTTGCGATCGCCATTTTCAGCGTGATGGCGGTGATGGCATACGAAGGGCTCCGGAATTTTCTTGCCGCACGGACGCTGCTGGAGAACCGGACCAATGCCTTTCATGCCCGGGTGAGAGGGTTTGCCCAGTTGCAGCAGGATCTCGAACAACTCGTAGCCCGACCCGTTCGTGATGAGCTGGGCGATCCGGTCGACGCCGTGCGCCACCGTGCGGGCGAAGAGGTGTTGCTGGCCTTCACCCGGCACAGTCCCTGGCCCGCGCCGGCACGGGGCTTGCCGGATTTGCGTCGCGTGGAATACCGGCTCGCCGAGGGGCGTCTGCTCCGACGGGAATGGGATGCGCTCGATCGTGTGTCTTCGGTCACCTATCGGGAACGGGCGCTTTTGACCGAGGTCGAAGCGGTGACCCTGCGTTTTCACGGCGCAGACAGCTGGCAGGATGATTGGTCAGGTGATACCGGGCCTTCGGCACGCCAGACCCTGCCGCGCGGCGTTGGAGTGATCGTGCGTTTTCTGGATGGCCGCAGCCTGGAACGAATTTTCCGGGTGGGTGGTGCGGGATGAGGCAATGAACGGCGGGCAACCCGGAACACGCGTGCCGTCCTCCTCGCGCGGCATCGCCCTCATCACCTCCATGGTGCTGGCGTCGCTGATGACCGCTGCGGTGGTTGCCATTGCCACCGAGCAATATCTGTATGGACGGCGAATCAACAACCTGCTGGATGCGGACAGGGCAGCATTGGTCACCGCGAGGATGGAGCGCGATGCGGCGCGGCTTCTCGAAAAGGATGCATCGCTGGGCCGACAGGACGTCACGACCGAAGACTGGGCGGTGACGCGACTGGCCCTGGAGGACTCGGGCCTGGAGGCAGAGGGCGAGTTGAGAGATCTGCAAGGACTGTTCAATCTGACCAACCTGTCGCCCGATCCCGCCTTCGCCGGGAGCGGTGAGGGGGCGGCCGGAGGCGTGGGACCCGGCGCTGCGCCCAACCGGCTGGATCAGGATACGGCTGAGGGCATGGACGATCCGCCAGCAAGTCTTGCTGATACTCCACAAACCGGGACGGGCTTCCCGCCCGAGGAGGAGGGGGAGGAGCTCGCCGTTGAAGAGGGAAGCCAGGCACAGACCGGCCCTGGCCGACAGCCGCCCGCGGCACCCGGCGAGGCGGCAGAGCGACGGTTCCGTCTGTTGTTCAAGGCGCTGGAGCTTGATGAGACCCCGATCCAGGCCATCCTCGACTGGGTCGATCAGGACTCTGAGACCCGCTTCCCGAATGGAGCGGAAGATGACTACTACTCCCGTCAGAGGCCGGCCTACCGCACCGCGAACCGCCCCCTCGCGTCTGTACAGGAATTGCGTCTCGTGAAGGGCATGACGCCCGAGATCCTGGAGCGGCTGGCGCCTTTTGTGGTCTGTCTGCCCAACGCAACCCCGCTCAATGTGAACACCGCGCCCAAGGAAGTGCTGATGAGCCTTGGGCCTGCGGTGAGCAGCAGCACGGCTGCCACCCTCATTCGGGCCCGTGAGACCCAGCCTTTCGTGACGATGGAGGCGTTCCGCAAACATCCCTTGCTACAATATGCGCAGCTTGAAGACAGCGATCTGTCGCTGGAAAGCGACTTCTTCGAACTCAAGACCACTGTCCGCAGTCCACGTTTCGAGCACACCACCTTGAGCCTACTCGCCCGCGATCAGAACAAGGTTCGCCGCCTCGGCCGCCAGCAGGCGATTTCCGCGCCGGATTTCCCGGGAGACCGACCATGAATGCCGCGCTTGTCGCACGGGTCCTGCCCGGGTCCGTTTTTGAATGGGGCCTGCTGGATGGCAGCAGTGCGCTGGTCTCGCCCGTGCGAGGTGATGCGGAATCGCTCATTGGTGCCTGCGCACAGCATGAGCTCGCCCTGCTGCTGGACGGACGCGGCGTGGGTACGCTCCCGGCCAGCATCCCGGCCAAGACCCAGCGCCAGGCACGGGTTGCAGCACCCTACGCGATAGAGGACGAAGTCACTGAGGAGCTGGACGCCTTGTACGTGACCTGCGGCCCGGCGGAAGAAGAGGGTGTGCGCACGGTCGGCTTCATCCGCAAGTCCGATCTGGACGCTCTGTTGGCGCCCCTCGCCGAGGCGCACATCACTGTACGCTGCCTGCGTCCTGACTATCTGGCCTTGCCGTGGACGCCTGGTCAGTGGTCAGTGTTGTCCGAGGGGGACAGGCTCCTTGTCAGAACCGCCGCGCACCAGGGATTCGTGGTGGACAACGATATCGCGGCGGAGGTCTTCGCCCGCAAGTTGGAGGAAGGCCCACCGGAACGTATCGTCCAGTTCGGCGACGGCCCCTTGCCGGCAGCCCTCGAAGCACTGCCCTACACTCGGCAGGCTTTGCCCGGTGGCCCGTGGTCTCTGCTCGCGAAGGGCGTGGTCGAGCCTGTCGGCATCGACTGGCTGCCCGACAGTTTCCCGCGACCGCGTACCGCACGCAGGGTCGCCTGGTCCTGGGCCGCGGGCCTGCTGGGGATGGCCCTGACCCTCCATGTCGGCTTCCTGCTGGCCGGCAACTCTCGACTGACGGGGCAAATCTCGGGCCTGCGCGAGGCCCAGGCCGAGGTGATGCGCACGGCATTTCCCGAGATCACTCGCATCGTCAACGCCGAAATTCAGGCCACTCAGGCCGTCGCGGCACTGCGAGGGGCAGGAACGGGTGAAGCCTCGGTGCTGGAGTTACTGCATGGCCTCGGCCTCGCGCGCGGCGAAGACACAGGTCGCTTGCGGCTGCTGAGCCTCAATTTCGCCGATGGCGTGATGAGCGTCCAGGCCCTCGCGCCGGATATCGCGAGCCTGGAGGGACTGGGTGCCGAGGGTGAGCTACCCATCGCGATCGAGATCCTGTCGGTGGAGAACCGGCAGGATGGCGTTGTCGGTAATCTGCGCATCACCATCAAGGAGGCAGCACCATGAACGCGTGGTGGCAGGGGCTGAATCCCCGGGAACGTCTGCTGGTGACCCTGGCGTGCGCGGCGTCACTGCTCGCGCTCACTTACCTGTGGGGTGTGGAACCGTTGCAGGTACGACAGACGCGTCTGAAAGGCGAACTCGCGGGCCAGACCCGGGCGCTGGAAGTCTTGCGTGAATTGGGCACAGAGGCCGTTGCGCTGCGCGCCCGGGGCACTGAAGGCGGTGAGCTGGCTCAGGGCCAGAGCCTTCTGGCACTTCTGAATGCATCGACCAAAGCGCGTGGCATTTCTCCCGCCATAGAACGCATCGTCCCGAATGGCGCCACCGAAGCGTCGGTGGTCGTGCAGGGGATCGCTTTCGATACCCTCGCCGCCTGGCTGCTCGAGCTCAGGCAGACCGCCGGCGTGGAAGCCCGGCGCCTGGTGGTTGATGGCAGTGGCACTGCGGAGGGCATGGTCAACGCCAGCCTGACCCTGGTTGCAGGCGACGGGCCCTGATTCACACCAACTGATTCATCTCGAAAATCGGCAGCAGAATCGCAATCACGATCGTCAGCACGATCGCGCCCATCAAGAGAATCAGCAGAGGCTCCAACAGACCCAGCAGGAGCGAGAGCTGGTTCTGAACCTTGAATTCGAAGGACTCCGCCCCGGTATCCAGCATCTCGACGAGATTGCCCGAGGACTCTCCACTGCCGATGAGATGAGGCAACAGCGGTGGCACGAGCGAGGATTTGGCGAGAGCGCGGCTGAGCGAACTGCCTTCGCGGACCTCTTCTATCACCTGCTTGAGATGACGCTGCAGCGGGGCCAAGCTCACGGAGCGCGCTGCGATGGCGAGTGCGTCCAGCATGTCCACACTGCTGCCCAGCATGATTGCCAGCATGCGCGCAAAGCGCGCTGTCTCCGTGCTCAACAGCAGTTTGCCGAGCACCGGCACCGCAAGCAGGAAGCGATGAAAGACAAAACGTGGCCGGTCCTTGCGAAGCAGCCAGCGTAGCCCCTGAAAGCCGCCAAACAATGCGAGCACAAGGCCGAGCCCATAATCCCGGGCGAAGGCGGACAGCGCGATCAGTCCGCGCGTAAGCAGCGGCAGTTCCTGTTTCATGTCGATGAAAACCTTGACCACCTCCGGCACCACGTAGGCCAGCAGTCCGGTGACCACCAGCACCGCAGTCGCGGTGAGCACTCCGGGGTAGACCATGGCAAGCCGCAAGCGCTTGTTCATGCGGTCCCGATTTTCCACATGACTGGCGAGGCGCTGCAGCACCATGGGCAGGTGACGGGTGCGCTCTCCGGCGCCTACGGTCGCCCGGTAATCATCCGGGAAGATCTGCGGGAACTCCTCCATGCCCACGGCCAATGACTGTCCTTCCAGAATCCTGGCCCGGATGCCAAGCGCCACACGGGTCACACTGCGGGAATCCGCCTGCCGCGCAATTGCGGTCAACACATCGTCCAGTGGCAGGCCGGAAGCGCTGAGGGTGCCCAGAAGACGCGTAAACAGGGCGAGTTCCTCACCCCCCAGCCTGGGCGCGCCCAGACGCAGTCCGGGAACCTTCAGGCCAGGGCGGCTCCTGCCGGCACTGACCGCGAGCGGCGTGAGTTTCTGATCGCGGAGCTGCTTGCGCGCCTGACGTTCGGAATCGGCTTCGACCACGCCACGCCGCTGCGTGCCATCCGGCGCGAGGGCGGTGTAATCGAAAGCGGCCATCAGGATTCCAGCGGCCGAATCAGAGGGACTGCATCACGCGCAGCAGTTCCTCGGGCGAGGTCTGCCCGCCGAGTACCTTCTGCAAACCGTTGTCCATGATCCCCATCGATCGCGTGCGGGCGTGCTTCTCGAGCGCCGCCTCGCTGGCACCGTCATGGACCATCTGGCGCAAGGTTTCATCAAACACCACCAGTTCGTAAATCGCGGTACGACCGCGGTACCCGGTCTGGTTGCACTGTGCGCAGCCCTGCGCGGAGTAGATGGGGGCGTCTGCCCGGTCCACGGCCCCCATGCGTGCAGCAGCTGCAACCTCGAGCACGCCCGGCTTGCGGCAACTCGGGCACAGCAGGCGAACGAGTCGCTGGGCGAGCACGCCCACCAGACTGGAGGCCAGCAGGAAGGGCTCGGCACCCATGTCGCGCAGACGGGTGATCGCCCCGATGGCGGTATTCGTGTGTAGCGTGGAAAACACCAGATGTCCGGTCAGACTCGCCTGGATGGAGATCTGGGCGGTTTCAAGATCGCGGATTTCACCCACCATCACCACATCCGGATCCTGACGCAGGATGGCTCTCAACCCGCGGGCAAAGCTCATGTCGACCTTGGTATTGACCTGGGTCTGGGCAATCCCCTCGATGAAATATTCGATGGGGTCTTCGACCGTCATGATGTTCCTGCTGCCTTCATTGAGGCGTGCGAGGGAGGCGTAAAGCGTGGTGGTCTTGCCTGAGCCCGTGGGCCCGGTCACCAGGAAGATCCCGTGTGGCTTGTGGATGATGGCATCCAGGGTCGCCGTGGTCTCCGGATCCATCCCGATGTGTTCCAGGGCGAGGCGGCCCGCCTGCTTGTCGAGCAGGCGCAGAACCACACGCTCACCATGGCCAGAGGGCATGGTGGAGACACGCACGTCCACGGGCCGATTGGCGATCTTGATCGAGATTCGCCCGTCCTGGGGGAGACGTTTCTCCGCGATGTCGAGCTTCGCCATGATCTTGATGCGCGAGGAAACCAGCGGAGCGATTGCGGCGGGTGGCGACATCACTTCCCGCAGCACACCG